>JALYGI010000030.1 GCA_030777185.1 Pseudomonadota bacterium | reverse complement strand
ACTTCGGCGCCGAACTTCCGGTTCTCGCGGATCTGGGTGCGGACGGCCTCGGGCCCGTTGACGCCCCGCTCGACCGCTCGGCTGAGGCTCGGGGGAAGGCCGTTGCCGCCGCCGCAATGGCCGCCCGTTGCGCCGAAGCTGTAGGCGGCGGGCACGATCCGCGGGCCCGGATAGAAGCCGCCGTCGATCCCCTGCTTGATCGCGATGTCCGAATATTCCGGCGCGCCGACGTTGCGGACGGTGGTGAAGCCCGCATCGAGCATTGCCTTGGCGTTGGGGACGCCGAGTGTCGTCCAGAAGGTATCGGTATAGTCGAGCCGCCGGCGGCCCCCGATTAGCGGCGTACTGGTCAGGTGGACGTGCATGTCGATGAGGCCGGGGAGGATCGTCATTCCCGGAAGGTCGATCCGCTTTGCGCCTGGCGGCACCGCCACCTGGCCCTGCCGGCCGACCTCAGTGATCCGTCCGTCGGCAATGACGATTGCGGGGCTCTCGACCATACGTCCGGCAAGCACGTCCACCATCCGATCGGCGGTGACGACGACGGTTTCGGCCCCAGCGGCCGACGCACAACCAAGCAGCGCCACTGCGACAAAGAATTTTCTCATGATTATTCACACCATAGTTCGGGCCAAGCGTCACCTTTCATTCCGCCGAGGGAAAAGGGAAGCTTTCTTTCGACGCCGCCTGCGGCCACGTCGACCTGTCACTCCTCCGCCGCGTAGCTTTCGAGAAAGCCGCAGCGGCGGCACCGCCAGGTCGTGATTTCCGGCGGCGTCGTGCCGGAAAGCTTCAAGCCGACCCAGAAGCTCTTTCTCGGCTCGCCCTCCACCCAGCTCGCCACCGCGGCACCGCCATGCGTCTTGTCGACGATGTACCCCTCCGACATCGATCCCGCGCATTTCGGACATTCCTTCGACTGCCAGCGGTACGTCCCGCCAAGCCATGTCCATCTCCACTGGCTTTCAGGGAGTTCTTAGCACCTCCGCCTCGACCCGATTGATCCAGGCACTTTTGCAGTCCGAATAAGCATGGCTGTCGCTGGGGTGCAGCGCGGCGCAGCGGGCCTTTTCCCGCTCATATTCCGCAGCGAGCGCAGGGCGAGCGCGCAAACCATCACGGAACGCCAGATGACGAAGGATCGCCGGGTCCTCCTCGGCGTAGCAGTGCAATTGCACCCGTCGCTCGCCTGTTTCGGGGCTGTTCAGGGTATAGTAGCGCCGTCCGGCGAGGCCATATTCGCCGTGCCAGGCGTAGCCGAGCGCCTCCAGAGCGGGCCTTGCGGTGTCGAGCGCGGCAAGGGTGGATGCCACGGCCAGCAGGTCGAGGATCGGCTTGGCGGCAATGCCGGGAATGGCGGTGGAGCCGATGTGGTGGACCTGGAGGCCCAGCGGACGGGCGGCACGTATGACGCGAGCGGCTTCGGCCTCGGCGAGCGCCGCCCAGCGCGGGTCGTGCGGCAGGAGCCGAACGGCGATGGGCGGAGGCATAGGCGTTTATCGCTCCAAGCGCCGCATGGCTCAAGTACGGGCCTTGGTCCGCATTCCACCCGTTGCTGAGCTTCCGTCGAGCCGCCGGGAGCGGCTACGGTCGCGAAGGTTCAGCCGATTGCCAGCGTGGGCGGGGAGGCGAGCCGTTCGGCGGGGTCGCTGGCATCGGCCCAGTCCGTGCGCCGGCGCAGCCGCGGAGTCAGGAAAAGCAAGGGTAGTTTCAGGAAGAGCAGTTCCGAATGGATGAAGGTATCGACCGCTCGCTCCCACCATTTTGGCTCTCGCTTGCCGTGCGCCTTCAGCCAGCTATCGTAGGGCGCCCAGTGGCTCGGCTCGTCCTGCTCGATCACACGGAAGATCTTCATCAGCATCTTGTCGTCCCGTACCAGGGGATGACGCAGCAGAATTTCCACCTGACGATGTCCCCGCTGCTCCGTAAGCGAAATCACCCGGCAAAGCTTCTCGAACAGCTCGTCGCTGTCGATGACGGACTGCGTGTCTAAATCGTCGATGGTTGATTTGAACATGATCTCGACAAAGCGATCAATATGGCCGCAGGTGCGATCCACGAGCAAAGGCATTTCACCGCGCTTCTCGAACCAACGACGGAACATGACATAATGCTTCCGTTCGTCGGCACGATGCTTCTCGATCGCGGCGATGAGCGCAAGGTCGTCCGGCGAGCGCGCGCGCACCGCCTCCAGCACGCGATCGATCGCGGTATATCCCCGATGCTCGTTATAGATGTAGATGGATCCGAGTAGATCGAGATAGCGGCGGCGAAACCATGAATGCATCGGGCGAGTGTAAGCACGGTCTCTTTGGAGTCAATCGAACGGCAATGCTCATGTCCGCGGGGCGGCGCTTCAATGTCGGCAACCCACCCATTGCGGAGATTTGAGGCTCAGCTTGCCCTCCTTTTCGTCCCCGACGGAGAGGAAGCTAATAATGCACTGCCCGCCCATAGGCATCGAGCACGCTCTCGTGCATCATTTCGGATAAGGTCGGGTGCGGGAAGATGGTGTGCATCAGGTCCGCCTCGGTGGTCTCGAGCTGGCGCGCGACGACATAGCCCTGGATGAGCTCGGTCACCTCCGCGCCGACCATATGCGCGCCCAACAGCTCCCCCGTCGTCTCGTCGAACACGGTTTTGATGAAGCCTTCCGCCTCGCCGAGCGCAATCGCCTTGCCGTTGCCGATGAAGGGGAATTTGCCGACTTTGACCTTGTAGCCGACCTCCCTCGCCTTGGCCTCGGTGAAGCCCACCGATGCCACCTGCGGTCGCGAATAGGTGCAGCCGGGGATGTTTCCGGTCTCCATCGGGTGCGGCTTGTTGCCGGCAATCGCCTCGACGCAGATCACGCCCTCGTGGCTCGCCTTGTGCGCGAGCCAGGGCGGCCCGGTGACGTCGCCGATCGCGTAGATGCCCTCAACGTTGGTGCGGCCATAGCCGTCGGTGACGATATGGCCTCGGTTGGTCTCGATGCCGAGCGCCTCCAGGCCGAGATTCTCGGTGTTCGGCACGATGCCGATCGCGACGATGGCGTGGGAGAAGTCGTCTTGCGCGACTTTGCCATCCTTGTCCTTGATCGCAGCGCGCACGCCTGTGGCGGTGGCCTCGAGCTTCTCGACGCCCGAGCTCACATGGATCTTCATCCCCTGCTTGGTGAGCGCCTTGTGGACGAAGGCGGAGACGTCGGAATCCTCGACCGGCAGGATGCGGTCGAGCATTTCGACGATCGTCACCTCGGCGCCCATGTCCGAATAAAAGCTGGCGAACTCGACCCCGATCGCGCCCGATCCGATCACGAGCAGCTTGGACGGCATCTCCCTGGGCACCATTGCATGGCGGTAGGTCCAGATCTTGTTCCCGTCGGCCTTAGCAAAGGGCAGATCGCGCGCGCGGGCGCCGGTCGCGACAATGATATGCTTGGCGGCAAGCTCGGTCGTCTTTCCTTCTTTGCTGACCCTCAGAATCCCCTTGCCCGCGATCGCTCCCTCGCCTTCGACGACGGTGATCTTGTTCTTCTTCATCAGCCCTTTGACGCCGGCATTCAATTGCCCGGCGACCTTGCGGCTGCGGTCGACGATCCTGGCGAGGTCGAAGCTCACCTTCTCGGCTGTGAGGCCGTAGGCCGAGGCGTGCGTCAGATAATGGTTGATCTCGGACGTCCGGAGCAGCGCCTTGGTGGGGATGCACCCCCAGTTGAGGCAGATCCCGCCAAGCTTCTCCCGCTCGACGATGGCGACCTTCATCTTGAGCTGCGCCGCGCGGATGGCGGCAACATAGCCGCCGGGGCCTGAGCCAAGGACGATGAGGTCGTATGTGTCAGCCAATCGTGCCTCCTGGTCCCTCTTCCCTTGTGGGGGAGGGGTTGAAACGGCGCCCTCCCGTCAGGGAAGAGAAGTTATTCAAGCGATCATCCCCAGCGGGCTTTCGACCAGTTCCTTGAAGCGCTTCATCAAGGCGGCGCCGTCGGCGCCGTCGATGGCGCGGTGGTCAAAGCTGCCGGTGGCGCTCATCACCGTGGCGATCTGTAAGGAGTCATCGACGAC
>JALYGI010000029.1 GCA_030777185.1 Pseudomonadota bacterium | reverse complement strand
CGGCGCGCCCATCTGGCCATCCTCGCCGTCCTTCAGCTGATCATGGCAGGGCAGCTTGTCCTCCTGCTGGTGCGGGAGGACTGGCTTCAAGCCTTTCTCGTCGTCGGAATCATGGTGCTCACGCTTGCACCGGTGGTCTTCCGCCTTCCGGTAGAGATCCCTTCCGAGATCCAGATCGTCGCAGTGCTGTTCGTCTTCGCCACGCTCTTCCTCGGCGAGGTGCGGGACTATTACCAGCGCTTCTGGTGGTGGGACGCCTCACTCCACACGACTTCAGGACTGCTCCTCGGCATGCTCGGCTTCATGTTCGTGTACATGCTGAACGAGGACCGCCACGTCGATCTTCACATGCGCCCTTTGTTCGTAGCCTTGTTCGCGTTTTTCTTCGCGGTCGCCATCGGCGCGGTCTGGGAGATCTTCGAGTTCGCCATGGACCGGTTCTTCGGGACGGACATGCAGCCCGCGACGGCGGGCGATCCATCCGGCCTTACCGACACCATACACGACCTCATCGTCGACACGCTGGGTGCCGCAGCCGTCAGCATCGCCGGCTGGCGCTATCTCGCTCGCGCGCGGACGTCCTACGTCGACAATTGGGCGAGACGTTTCATCCAGCGAAATCCGCAGCTGTTTGGCGATTAACCGAACTGCTTGCGTGAGCGGCCTCGTGCCGCGCTTTGGCTCCCTTGCCGGGACGGCACCTGCGCGTGGCTATCTTCCGCAGACCTCGGCTGCGCCCGTCGACGACAGGCGCGTCAAGGATGAGCCCGACGTGCTGATCGTAACCCCCTGTGTTGTGCAGCGCCGCAGCTGAAAGCGCACCTTGCGCGCCCGGAAATCGAGCGAGACCCGGCGGAAAGTCTCCAACAGGTCCGTCCCGAGAAGCAAAGCGGGCCCGTCGGACAGGCCAAACACCTCGAAGGGCGGCACATCTGCGAAAGCCATGGGCACATTGCGCAGGGTCACCGGACCGAGCCGAAGCTCGGCAATCTGCGCAAGTTGCAAATCGATGGTCTTGCCAGTCACGCCCGTCACGGCCACCGTCTGGAGCTTATCGCGGCCGCGGCGAACGAGTTTGTCGCGAAGTGCCAGGTTGCCGATCGTGATCTGGGATCCGGTATCGATCACCGCGTCGAGCGACACGCCAGCGGCTCTGACCCGAGTCAGGATCAATTGGCCTCGCCTCAGCTGCGCGACAACCACGATCTCACCAGGGTAAGACCTTACAGGTTTCGTCGCGTCCTCAACCTTGATCGAACGCTTTTCGAAATCCATCATCAGGCGCTGGCGGACGAGTGCGTCGATGCCGATCATGCCCGCGCCGCCAAGATCCTGTTCCCGCAACGCAGGAAGTTCCAGGTTCCTGATCGTGCTCGGACCGAGGGTCAGTTCGTCGACCTTGACCCGGTCGACGATGTTGCGATCGGTCATGTTGTTCAAAACAACCGGCGTACCAAGCGGCAGTTGCAACTCGCGCGCGATGCGCAGCCCGACCACAGAGGTGTCGGCGCCGCTGTCGACGACGAACTGATACGGGCCGCGGCCATTCACCCGCACTTTCACGGTGAGGCGCGTTTCCACCTTGCGAGCGTCGATCTCGTCACCCTCTACCGCGAGGCTATTGTCTATGTCCGCAGGCGGGAGCGGCGGCATGGTCGAGACCGAAGGCGGAGCAGGCCTCGGTTTGCTGATTCGTGGCGCTTGCGCCGCTGCTCCGACGCCGACGGCGGCGGCCGAGCATAACAGACCCAATACGAGAATCAGGCTGTAGCGAGAGATGGGCAACCGCTTCCTCTCCTGAAGGACACCAACCTCGGGATATCCGCCGCGATGGCCGCTTTCCACTCTTGTCTCTTTGTTTGGCCGCTGCATTCGACAGACGGATGTGCGCTTCACGTCATCTTGAATGTTTCTAGCTGTGAAGTTTGGCGAGGTGGTCACCACTGAAGGCCAGCACAGGCGGCCACCGATCTACTGATGGTGCTTCGGGAGAGCGTGCTGCGGGATATGAAGGTATGTCGACCTGAAGTCTCCGAACTCAGCCAGCTTCTGGAGATCCTCGATGACCACCGATCTCTTGCTCCGCTTGGTAAGGCCGGCAGCGTCCAAGGCCTTTAGTGTACGGTTCACGTGAACAGGAGTGAGCCCAATTGCATCGGCTAGCTGCTCCTGCGTCATGGGGAGTTCGTAATTGCACTCCGGTCCAATTCCTACCGCATCGAGCCGGTAAGCGAACTCGCATAAAAGGTGCGCCACTCGCGTCTGAGCGTCGCGACGACCGATATTCGTGATCCACTCACGGGAGATCGATCCTTCCACCAGCGTCTCAAGCCACAGCGCTTTTCCTACAGCCGGCCGGCTGAACGCGAGTTCAACTATGGCCTCGCGTGGGATGAACGCCGCGCTCATTCTACTGAGCGCCTGGACGTTGTGATCTGCTGTCGCGAGGAGCGAGTTTTGCAGGTCGACCATGTCGCCTGAGAGGTGGATGTTTACAATTTGCCGTCCCCCATTCCCCGCGATCTTGTGGCGGATGGCGAAGCCGGAGACCACGAGGCAGCAGTGGGTGGGCAGGTCGCCTTCCCGCACGACATATTGCCCAAGTTCCAAGTTGCGCACCATGTGCGGCAACGCCAGCACTGCTGCCTGGTCCTCTTGGCTGAGAGGGACGTGGAGCGAGAGCCTTCGCACGAGCGGGGCTAAGGTTTGTGATTCGCTCTGCATCGTAATTCCTAGCGAGAAGGCGGGAGCTTGTGAGTCTCTCTGTCGCGCCTTGCCAAAGAGCAGCTACGATCACACAGCCATAACAGGTTTAACACGCCGAGCCTAACTTTCTTTGGTCTACAAGCGTCAATCTTGCATGCTCACCACCCAATCCACCGTGGCGCCGTGCGGATGGCACCAGGCGAGGAGGCGATCCTCGCCGCCGGGCCAGGACCGGACACGGAGGCTCGCTTGATCGTCCCCCGATTCATGTTCGTACCGAAGCCAGGCGAGCGGTCCTTCTTTGTCCGCCGCTGCTCCGCAGCGCGCGTTAAGGGCGGCAATCCTCTGCTGCGTCCCCGCGGGGAAATATTGGAAAGCGATGGAGTGCATCACGACGCGCACCGCGCCCGCGGCCGGCGCGAGCGGCAGCACCCGTTCGAGCCACTCGGCAGCATCGCCTTTGGCGACGGCTGGAGGATCGGCGGCTGAGACGGCGATCGCAGCCTCGAGCCGCGACCGGCGTTCCAGCTGATCCGGCCAGACATAGGCGAGCAGCTTCTCGCCCTCGCCCGGAAGATCCACCGGCCGCAGATCCACGCCGCCGCGGGAGAGTATCTCGACGGGCGCTTTGGGGGGTGGCGGCCCCCGCCATTCGGGGGCGAGCTGAAGCGGCGAGGCGGCGGCTCCTGCCCGGATCCCGCCGAGCGTGTAGCCATAAAGGTCCAGCAGCAGGTTGAGGCCCGCGCTGGAGCCCAGCTCGAACAGCCGCAGCGGGAGCTTCGTGTCCGCCGCGATCGTCATCAGGCCCGCCATCAGCACCGCGGAGCGGCCAACTTCGTTCGTCTGCGGCGCAAGATCCAGCCAGGGGCCAAGCTCGTCATCGGCCTCATGGATCGCGTCAGCGATTGCCGGCCAGAGCAGGTCGTCCGCCGGCGCCGGGTTCGGCGGATAAAGCGCGGCAAGCTCGGGCAGCCGGCCGGCACGCACAAGAGCGTGGAGCCCGCCGCAAAGGCGGAGCGGGAGCACATCGGAGGAGGGGCTTGGGTCGCCCGGCCAAGACAGGATCCGCTCACCCGTCGCGCTTCGCCGATCGAGGTGGCGGCCCAGCAGCTCGCACAGCCTTGCCATGAAAGGCGATCCCAACCGCTCGCACCACATCGCCTGCTCGGCAAAAGCTGCCCTCACGGCAGCTTCGCGCGCGTCAGTCGCGGAGGCGGGCACCGAGCTTCGCCGCGGCGGCCAGGATCCGATCGGAAACCGCTTTCAGCTCCTCCTCGGTGAAGCTCTTCTCCGCCGGCTGAAGCGTGACCTCCACCGCGAGAGATTTGCTGCCCTCCGGCACGCCCTGGCCGGTGAAGACGTCGAACAGGCTCACCGCCGCGATCGCCGCCTTGTCGGCGCCGCGGATGGCCCGGAGGAGCTGGTCCGCAGCGAGATCGGCCGGCACCAGAAAGGCGAAGTCGCGCTTCACCGCCTGGAGCGCAGGCGGCCGATAGGCCTCCCGCATCCGCCCTGAGCCGCGCTTCTGCGGCAGCGCGTCGAGGAAGATCTCGGCCGCGACGACCGGGCCGCCGAGATCGAACGCCTTCAAGGTCGAGGGATGGAGCTCGCCGAACTCGGCAAGCGCATTCTTGGGCCCAAGCGACAGCCGCGCCGACCGGCCCGGATGGTAGGCGGCCGACGCGCCGGCGATCGCCTGGAGATTATCGACGGGAGCCCCCGCCGCGGCGAGAACGGCGAGCGCTTCGGCCTTGGCATCGTAAGCGTCGACGCCTTGCGCCTTGCCGCTCCGCCAATGGCGGGGCAGCCGGTCGCCGGCAAGGACGATTGCCAGCGTCGGGCGCTCCTTGTCCTCGAGATAGCGCCTGCCCAGCTCGAACAGGCGGACGCCGGCCGCACCGCGCGCCATGTTCCGCCGGGTCGCCGCGAGCAGGCCCGGAAGCAGCGAGGGCCGCATCGCCTTCATGTCCTCGCTGATCGGATTGGAGAGGATCCAGGCGCTGCCGCCGAACGGCGCCGCCTCGGCCTCGGAAATGAAGCTCCAGGTCACGGCTTCGTTGAGCCCCCGGGCCGCGGCAGTGCGGCGCACCCGCCGCTCCAGCACCTGCTCGGCGGTCGCGGTCGGCTTGGCGACGCCGGGCGCCCGCGGGAGAGGGGTCGATGGGACGGCGTCCAAGCCCTCGATCCGAACCACCTCCTCGACGATGTCGGCTGGGCCGATGACGTCACGACGCCATGAGGGGACGCTGATTTCCCATGGATTCTCGCCATTTACCCGGAAGCCGAGGCGCTCAAGGATGTCCTGCTGGCGTATCTCCGGCACATCCACCCCGGCGAGCTCGGCGGTTCGTTGAGGCCGGTAGCGGACGGTCCGCTGGGCGGCGGGCGGGGAGCCGGCGCGGATCGCCTCCGAGGCTTCACCGCCGGCAAGCTCGATCGCCATTGCGGTCGCAAGCGCAAGGCCCGTGTCCAGGAAAGCGGGATCGACGCCGCGTTCGAAGCGGGTGCGGGCATCGGAGGTGAGGCCGAGCTTCTGGCCGGTGCGGGCGATCGTCTCCGGATCGAAATAAGCGCATTCGATGACGATGTCGGTGGTCGTCTCGGTGACGCCCGAATGCTCGCCGCCCATGATGCCGCCAATGTCGTGGACGTGCGTCTCGTCGGCGATCACCGTCATCCCGCTGCCGAGACGATAGGGCTTGCCGTTGAGCGCGAGCAGTTCCTCGCCCTCGCGCGCTTTTCGGGCAACCAGAGGCCCCTGGAGCTTGGCGAGATCGTAGACGTGAAGCGGCCGCCCATAGCTGAGCATGAGGTAATTGGTCATGTCGACAAGGGCACTGATCGGGCGCTGGCCGACTGCCTTCAGCCGCTGCTGCAGCCAGGCGGGGGAGGGCCGGTTGCTGACACCCCGAACGACGCGGCCGTAAAAGGCCGGGCAGCCCTCCGGATCGTCGGTGCGGATCTCGATCGGGCAGGGAAAGGTGCCGGCAATCTCCGGCACCGGGACCGACTTCAGCGTGCCGAGGCCGGCGGCGGCGAGATCGCGCGCAATGCCATAGACGCCCATCACGTCCTGCCGGTTGGGAGTGACGGAGACGTCGATCACCGGATCGTCGAGCCCGGCATAGTCGGCGAAGCGGGCGCCGACCGGCGCGTCCTCCGGAAGCGCGATGATCCCATCATGCTCGTCGCCAAGCTCGAGCTCGCGGATCGAGCACATCATGCCGCGGCTTTCGACGCCCCGGATCGCCGCCACTTTGAGGGTGATGTCGCTTCCGGGGACATAGGCGCCCGGAGCGCCGAACACGCCGAGCATCCCCGCCCGCGCGTTGGGCGCCCCGCACACGACCTGGACCGGCGCGCCGGCGCCGGTGTCCACGCTCAGCACCTGGAGCTTATCAGCCTGCGGGTGGCGCTCGGCCGTCAGCACCCTTGCGATCGTGAACGGCGCCAGCTTTTCCGCCGGATTCTCGATGCCTTCGACTTCAAGGCCGATGCGGGTCAGCCTGTCCGCGACCTCGCCGATCCCGGCCTCGGTTTCGAGATGCTCCTTCAGCCAGGAAAGGGTGAACTTCATGCCCCCACTCCCCCGCTGAGTGTGGGCACATCCAGCGCATTGAAGCCATAATGCCTCAGCCAGCGGATGTCGCCGTCGAAGAACGCGCGAAGGTCGTCCATGCCATATTTCAGCATCGCCAGCCGATCGATGCCGCAGCCGAAGGCGAAGCCCTGCCACTCTTCGGGATCGAGCCCGCAGGCCTCGATCACCTTGGGATGCACCATTCCGGAGCCGAGCAGCTCCATCCAGTGATCGGAACCGCCCAAAATGCGGCGGCCGTTCTGCACCGTATAGCCGACGTCCGCTTCAGCCGAAGGCTCGGTGAAGGGGAAATAGCTGGGGCGCAGGCGCAGCACGATGTCGTCGCGCTCGAAATAGGCGCCGAGGAAGGTCTCGAGCGTCCATTTGAGATGGCCCATGTGGATGCCGCGGTCGA
>JALYGI010000028.1 GCA_030777185.1 Pseudomonadota bacterium | reverse complement strand
CGGAAGCCCGGCACTTTCCTGGAAGCCGAGCATGAGATTTGCGCATTGGATCATCTGTCCGGCGGCTCCTTTCACGAGATTGTCGAGAGCGGAAATGGCAAGCACGCGCCCGGTTCGCCCGTCGTAGCGGGCGGTGACCTGGACCATGTTCGAGCCCAAGGTCCACTTGGTCGCGGGTGGCTGGTCCGTGACATGGACGAACGGCTCGTTCGCATAAGCTTCGCGCAGCAGTTCGAGCGGGTCGCATGGCCGTTTCGCCTGAGCGTAGCAGGTGGCGAGGATGCCGCGGTTCATCGGCGCGAGATGCGGCGTGAACAGCAGTTCCGCTCCAAGGCTCGCCTCCATCTCCGCAGTGTGCCGATGCGAGAGGAGGCCGTAAGCTGAGAAGGATTCCGAGACGGTGTTGAACGCCGTCGCCTCCTTGGCGGCCCTGCCGGCCCCGCTGACCCCCGAAGAAGCATCGATGACCAGGCTGCCCGGTTCGAGCAATTCGATGAGCGGCTTCAGCGCCAGGATCGCGGCAGTCGGATAGCAGCCGGCGGCCGCGACGGAGCGGCTCGCCCGTATCTCGTCGCGATGGAGTTCGGGGATGCCGTAGACGAAGCGATCCAGCAGATCAGGGGCGAGATGCGGCTCCCCATACCAGGTCCGGTACGCCTCCGGGTCGCGGAGCCTGAAATCGGCGCCGAGATCGACCAGCGCGATCCCGCGGCCGAGGATCTCTGGCGCGATTTTCTGGGATTCTCCGTGCGGAAGCGCCGCGAAGACCAGGTCGATACCCTCCAGAAGCGCGGAATCGAACCGTTGGATCGAGAGTGCAGGATAGGCCGCAGCAAGGTGCGGATGCACCTTTCCGAGCGGAAGACCTGCCTGTGAGTCGCCGAAGAGACGGACGGGACGAAGGGAGCCGTGGCCCGCGAGGAGCCGTAAAAGCTCACCACCGACGAAACCTGACGCACCCATGATCGCTACTGCAGCTTCCATGCACATCATATGCATGTTAGTGTATAATTATGCAATAGCTTCAGCGCACGGGCCGCAGCACCCGGTCATACCGTCGCTGCAGGCAAGAGAGACGAACTCCCGCCGCACCGGCTGGTATTGGAGCGGCCGGATGACCCGCCTGCCCGGCGGGCTCAGCCGAGCAGCGTCTCGCGCACCGCCGCTCCGGGATAAGCGATCAGCAGCTCGGCTGCCTCGTCCAGGGCGATCGGCTCGGCACCTTCCACCAGCCACACGCTGCCCGGCTCCAGCGGCGCGCCGGCGATCCGGCCGCTCCCGCTGACCGGCACCAGCCAGAGTGAGCGCTGCGGCTCGGGAACCAAGGTTGCCGACACCGCCCCGTGCCAGCGCTCCAGCACGAACGCCTGGCCGTCCGCCAGGATCTCGCGGCCGTCGGCGCGCAGGTAGGTTTGGACCGGCGAGACGTACGGCTCCGGGTTGGACACCGCCACGCCTTTGTCGAGATGCAGTTCGCGCGGGCGGCCGTAATCGTAGAGCCGGTAGGTCAGATCCGTATTCTGCTGGATCTCGATCAGGGCCAGGCCAGGCCCGAGCGCGTGGATCGTCCCGGCAGGCGAATAATAGACGTCCCCTGCCGCCGCCGGGCGCCAGTCGAGCAGGTCCTCGATCGCGCCGTTCAGCGCGGCACGCGTCAGCGCCTCCTTGCCGACGCGCTCCCGAAGGCCGATGCCGATCACCGCGCCCGGCTCCGCCCGCAGCACGATCCACGCCTCGTCCTTGCCGCGTCTGTGGCCCGCGCGCGCCGCCGCCTCGTCATCCGGGTGGACCTGGATCGACAACTTCTCGGAGGTGAACAGATATTTGACCAGCAACTCGCCGTCGCGACCGTCCGGATGTTCGTACCAGATCTCGCCGAGGGGCTCGTCGCCTCCGTAATGGCCGCCGAACATCTGCGGTAGGTCCCGGCGGCCCCAGATCTTCTCCACCTGTTTCGCGATGAGCTGCACAGCGGTCACCGGCCTCGCCTACAGAAGGTCTTGCGCCAAGGCAAAGCCGCCGGCGAGACCGGCATGATCGCCGAGGGCCGGGGGTACGACAAAGGCGCCGCCGTCGGGGCTTGCCGGCTCCAGATATCCTGCGAGCCGCTTCGACATCGCCCTTTCGATCGCCGCGTGAAGCCCGCCCCCTGTCATCACGCCGCCGCCGATGATGATCCGCTCAGGGCTGGCGATGAGAACGAGTGTCGCGCAGAGCTGGCCCAGATAATCGGCGAGAATGGGGCGAAACGGATGGTCCGGCGCGAGTTCTGCGAGGCTGTGACCGAAGCGAGCCATGATCGCGGGGCCGCAGGCCAGCCCCTCGGCACAATCAGGATGGAAGGCGCATTGGCTGGTCTGGTCGTCTTCCGGATGGCGCTGCAGCCGGACATGGCCCATCTCTGGATGCAGGGAGCCGTGCACGGGGCGTCCGTCAATCACCAGGCCGCCGCCGATACCGGTGCCGACGGTGAGGTAGGCGATGTTGCCGAGCCCGCGGCCCGCACCCCAGCGTGCCTCGGCAATTGCAGCTCCGTTGACGTCGGTATCGAGATTGAGCGGGCAGCCGAGCCGCGCCGCCAGAATGCCCGCTACGTCGGCGCCCTGCCAGCCAGGCTTGGTGGTGCGTCCCATCCGGCCCCAATCGGGCGATCGGCGGCGAATGTCGATTGGCCCGAAGGAAGCGATCCCCAAAGCCGCGGGAGGACCGAAATCGCCCTTCGCCTCCTCGAAGAAGGTGGCGACCAGATCCAACGTCCCCGCCGGGTCCTGCGTCGCGATGCGCGTGCGCCGCAGCGGGTTCAGTGGATCCGTTGCAATTGCGGCCAGAACTTTGGTGCCGCCCAGCTCAACAGCGGCCAGCAATTTGGACATCCCAAGCACTCCCTCCGGAAGTGCTCTAGCCTTGACGGACGGGTGCACCAGATTTTTCGTGTCCCAGACGTTCCGGATGCCCGCAAGCCGCTTTCGAGCCGGCAGCTCCAAAAGGGGTGGAGATGTCGCTCTTACTGAGCGAGCAGTCCCTTCCGCCGGCGCGGCTGAAAATCGCCGTTCGACTTGCGCCGATCTCCACGGCGGCGGTCCACGCCGGCGAGGGAGGCGGGGAGGGAGCCGTTCTGCTCGACACGCCGGTCGGGCCGCGCCCGCTTTTCCTGCAGCGGGCTGATCGGCTCGGGATCGCGGACCGCTTCCCACACGCTCTTCGGCTCGGCGGGCTCCGCGGGCTCGGTGGCCTGGGCGGGCTCCGCGGGCTCGGTAGTCTGGGCGGGCTCGGCCCGCTCGACGCACTCGGCCGGTTCGCAGGCGGGCAGGGGGCGGGTTTCCGGGGCAAGCACAGGCTGCTTGCGAACGATTCGGTAGCCTGCCGGCGGCGTGATCCACCGATCGTCCTCGGATTCTACGAGATCAGCGCGGCACCGCGTGCAGGTGCTGAAATGATGACCGCGATTCCAGACGGTTGCAGTGGAAGCTTTGTGACCGATGACAGAGCAGACGATGCTCATCCTATGCTCCTCGGCAGACCAAGACATTTCAACCTGCCTCATAGAAGGTGAGGGTTAACATCCTGCAAAGCCTCGGCGGCCGGGTGCCGAACCCCGCTGAGGATTGCTTCTCCGTTCGGGAAAGCCGCGGGACCCTCGGCCGATCTGCGTTGCCCCGCGAAGATCATCACCTACATTGGGCTGCTGATGGCAGATTCCTCAGTCCAGACGGCAGCTTCAAGGCTGATCGCACTCTGTGTCCTCGCATCGGTTGCGCACCTTCCGGCAATCGCCCGGATCGTCGGCGCGGATGACCGGGCCGCGCTGCCGCCGCTCCTGGAGGCGCCATTTTCCGGTGTTGGGCGGCTCGTCTGCAGGGACCCGGAGAGCGGCGAGCGCTTCTCCACCACCGCGACCCTGGTGGGCAACCGGTCCACCTTGGTGGCGGCAGGCCATTATGGCAGGGTGCAAATGCCCGGCCGAAGCACCGTCATCGCAATCGAATATTGCGCCTTCGAGCTGCGCTCGGTCGATGGCAGGAGAGTATTCGGCTCCCTCGTTGCTCCTCAGCCGGTCGCCCGCTTTTCCGCACGAGCGCAGCCGGATCCGCTGACGCCCGACTGGGCGATCCTCAAGCTGCGGACCCCAGCTCCGCTTTCGGTTTCGCCGATCATCGTGCGGCCGACCAGGGCGGGTGATCTCACCCGCCGATCGGACGTGTTCATGGTGAGCTATCACAGCCAGCCCGAAGCCCTTGCGAGGACCAAGCGCTATTCACCGGGATGCAAGCCGTTGCCGGTCCGCGGCGAACCGCTCGTCTTCAGGCACAGCTGCGACACCGAATCCGGTTCGTCAGGCGGCCTCCTCTACATCATGACACCGGCGGGGCCGCGAGCCGTGGGCATTAACCACGGCTCGGCAACCGACAGGGACTGGAATTATGGCCAGGTGATCAGCAGGGACATGATCGGCCATTTGCCTGAAGAAGGCGTGGACGCCGCGCCTTAGATCCGGACCCGTTTCTTAGACGTCTGAGACGGACCATCACCCTAGCTCATGGCCGGGACCCACCTTGCTTTGGTTCTGCGCCAGGATCATGAGGCGGCTCCGACGCCCTATCAGCTCGCGCGCATCGACGCGCTCGAACGGGAGCTGAAGGAAGTGGAGGACGCTTTTGCCCGATTGAAAGCGGGCGACGCACAGCGGCTGAGCGTTGCGTTGATCGGCGAGCGGCTTCCGGCGATCGATTTCGCCGCTGCCAAGCTGCTCGATGACGATGCTCGCGGCGGCCCCGCATCAGCGCTCGCCAACGGCCTCGTCGGCACGCGCTATTACGGGC
>JALYGI010000027.1 GCA_030777185.1 Pseudomonadota bacterium | reverse complement strand
ACTTCCACTTCTGCGGCAAGCCCTCCAACCCGGGCTTTCCTTATTGTGTTGACCATTGCGGCGTTGCCTATCAGGCGCAGATGCCCCGGCGCGACCGGCGGCCGCCCCCACCGCTGCCGTTCGGCGGTCCCCGAGTCAGGTAAACTGGATCCAAAGGGCGCCGCTGGCGGGCCTTTTTCGGCAGGTATCCGCGGCAGTTGCTTGGCCGAAATGATCCAGGTTAACGTGATTTAAAGGAACGCGGGACCAGCATTTCTCGTTTTCTCTCCTGTATCGAAAGAGGCGAAGCCGCTCCGGCGGCGCCTGTCCAGCAGGAGAAAGAAACGCGAATGTCGCGCGAAGAACTCGATTATTACGAGCGCAGGGCCGAGACTGAAATCGAGCTGGCCCAGCGCGCTTTACACGCCCGTGCCGTTCAAGCCCATTATCAGATGGCGGCCGCCTATCTCGACCTGATCCACGGCGAGCTGCCCGTAAAAGGTCCGAACGCGCTCAGTATCTAACAGGCGGGACGCACCAGCGACCCGCAGCAGGAATGTTCCTTATTCAGCCGCTGAGATCCTCACTCGCATTCCTCGCCGCCCTGCTGGCCCTCTCCGCCTGTGCGGCGGCGGGACCGTCAGGCCAGGATCAAGAGCGCGGACCGGAAGGGTCGAGTGCGTCAGGGAAGCAGCCCTCGACCGAATGGGCAGGGGCCGTCGTGCCGATCTCCGGCGACGCCACCGATCACGACACCATTGTTCAAGCAGCTCAAGGCGCTCGTTTCGTGCTTCTTGGCGAATCGACCCATGGCACGCACGAATATTATCGTGAGCGCGGGCGGATTTCCGACCGGCTGATCCGGGAGCTCGGGTTCGGAGCGGTGGCGATCGAGGGAGACTGGTCGGCCACTTATCGCGTGAATCGTTACGTCCGCGGGCTGGGCCCAGAAAAAACAGCCGAGCAGGCGCTCGCCGGGTACAGGAACTTCCCCCAGTGGATGTGGCGGAATGTCGAATTCCGCGACTTCATCGATCGGCTGCGCACCTGGAACATGGGCCAGCCCGAGGAGCGGCGCGTCGGCGTTTATGGGATGGACGTTTACGACCTGTTCGACGCAGCCGACGCGGTCGTCGCCTATCTGGCGCGGGTGAACACGGCGGCGGCAGCGCGCGCACGCCGGGAATATCGCTGCTTCGGCCCCTATCGGCGCGACACTCATGCTTATGGTGCGGCGGCCCGCCGGGCGGCCCAATCCTGCCGGGAGGAGGCCGCCGCCGTGGTGGCTGAGATGGCACGAATTCCCCGGCCCGGGGCGCCGGTTGAGGCTGAGCAGCATTTCGCCGCCATCCGCAGTGCGGCATCCGTTGCCGCTGGGGAGGAATATTTCCGAACCGTTTATGCCGGCTCGTTGGCCTGGAACGTGCGCGACCAGCATATGGCGCGCAACGTGGAGGAGATTGCCGAACATGTGGCCCGGCAGAGCGGCCGCCCGGGTAAGGTGGTCGTCTGGGGCCACAACACCCATGTGGGCGATGCGCGAGCGACCTTCGCCGCCAAGCGGGGCGAGCTCAACCTCGGCCAGCTGATGCGGCAGCGTCATCGCGATGCGGCGTTCCTTGTCGGCTTCTTCACCTATACCGGCCAGGTCATGGCCGCACCCGAGTGGGACATGCCGGGCCGCGTTTACGACGTGCGGCCGGCACTGCCGGGGAGCTATTCTGATGTCTTCCATCAGAGCGGCGTTCCGGCCTTCTCGCTCCTTCTGCGCGGAAACAAGGATCTCGCCCGGCGCTTCGGCGAGCCTCGGCTCGAGCGGGCGATCGGGGTGGTGTACTTGCCGCAGACCGAGCGGCAGAGCCATTATTTCGAAGCGCGGATTTCCGACCAGTTCGACGCGATCATCTTCTTCGATCGCACGCGCGCGGTGACCCCGCTCCGCTGATGCTGGGCTTCCTGCTGATGCTGGCCCTCGCTGCCTCACCTGCCGCGGCGGAGCGGGCAAGGGAGCGCGAGCTGATGGTCCTCACCATCGAGAATCTCGCCGCCACGGCTGGGCCGGCAAGTTCCCGCAGCATCGATCCGAAGGTGCTCCGCGCCATGCGGCAGGTTCCGCGGCACCTGCTCGTCCCCGAGGAGGTCCGCGCCCATGCCTATCAGAACATGCCGCTGCCAATCGGCTACGAACAGACCATCTCCCAGCCCTATATCGTCGCGCTGATGACGGACCTGCTGGACGTCGAACCGGATCATGTTGTGCTCGAGGTGGGGACCGGATCCGGATACCAGGCGGCGGTGCTGTCGCCGCTGGTGCGCCGGGTCTACACGATCGAGATCGTGGAGCCGCTCGCGAGCCAAGCATCCCGCCGCCTTGCGGAGCTCGGCTACGCGAACGTCACCGTCCGCGCGGGCGACGGCTATGCCGGCTGGCCCGAGCATGCGCCG
>JALYGI010000026.1 GCA_030777185.1 Pseudomonadota bacterium | reverse complement strand
TTCGCCACAGCAGCTTCGAGGCCGCTGCGGTCGAGATCCGCAACCTCTCCTTTTACGGGTTCCGCGCCGATGGGCACCCCGCCGTGAAGCATGGCGATTTCGTTTCGATCGATCTGCCCAAGATCGGCCTCGTTCGCGCTCGCATCGCCTGGGCGAAAGAGGGACGGTTCGGCGGCATCTTTTCAAAAGCGATCGACGTTCGCAAATGCCTGTAGACCAAGGTCGTTCAGGCTGAATTAGCCTCAAACGTGAATCTTGGTCTCGCTGGACGCCAAGAGGTCCGCTCCTTAAACCGCGATCCAGCCAAAGCCGAGCTGATTCACCTGTCGGCGCCATTGGAACCCCCCGGGCTTTCTGTTAGCCGGGAACCCGATGCCCACCGCCTCCGCCACCTCCGCCCGCGAGATCCTCACCGGCCTCCACGAGGTCATGGCGTCGAAGGCGAATGCGCAGACCAAGCTCAATCAGGTGGTGAAGATCATCGCGGACGCGATGAAGAGCGAGGTCTGCTCCATGTACCTCCTCCGGGACGGTGCGCTCGAGCTTTTCGCCACCGTCGGGCTGAACCAGAGCGCAGTGCATGTCACCAAGCTCGCCATGGGCGAAGGCCTAGTCGGCACGATCGCCGAGGACGCGGCGATCCTCAATCTCGATGAAGCGAGCCGCCACCCGGAATTCGCCTATCGTCCCGAGACTGGCGAGGAAATCTTCCACAGCTTCGCCGGCGTCCCGATCATCCGCAAGGAACGGGCGATCGGCGTGCTTTGCGTGCAGCATGCCGAACCGCGCGCCTATGACGATGTGGAGATCGAGGCGCTCCAGACGGTCGCGATGGTTCTTTCCGAGCTGATCGCGGGCGCTGGGCTGGTCGACAAGGCGGTCGGAAATGCCGCCAGCAATCGCGACTCCGGCTGCGTTAATCTCAAGGGGTTCAAGCTCGTCACCGGGATGGCGTGCGGCCTTGCCGTCTACCACCAGCCTCGCGTCCTCATCGAGCACACCGTCGCAGAGGACACGGAGGCGGAGCGTCACCGGGTTTATTCGGCGTTCCGGAAGATGCGCGAGCAGATCGACACGATGACGAGCCACGCCGAGTTCGGCACGGCCGGCGAGCATCACGAGATCCTCGAGACCTACAAGATGTTCGCTTATGATGAGGGGTGGTCGCGGCGGATCAACGAGGCGATCGACAGCGGCCTTACCGCCGAAGCCGCGATCGAGCGGGTTCGGCAGCGCACGCAGATGCGGATGCGCCAGATCGACGATCCCCTGCTCCAGGAGCGGATGCACGATCTCGACGATCTATCGAACCGCCTGCTCCGCATCGTCTCCGGGCAGCTCGGCACGGCCGCACAGATGGGGCTGCCTCCCGAGGCCATCCTCATCGCCCGCAATCTCGGCCCTGCCGAGCTGCTCGAATATGACCGGCGCAAGCTCAAGGGCGTCATCCTCGAGGAAGGTTCGCTCACCAGCCATGTCGTGATCGTCGCCCGGGCGATGGGAGTGCCGATGCTGGGCCGCATCCGGGATGTGAGACGGATGATCGGCGAGGGCGACTATGTCCTCCTGGACGGCGACGAGGGCGTTGCTCATGTTCGGCCGACGACGGCAATCGAAGATGCGTTCACGGCCAAGCTCGGCGCGCGGCAGAAGCGGCGTGCCGAGGTCGCCACCTTCCGCTCGCTTCCTTCGGTGACGCTCGACGGCGAGCGGCTGACGGTCGCGATCAATGCCGGGCTCCGCGACGATGTGGAAGCGCTGGAGGCGACCGGTGCCGACGCGATCGGTCTCTTCCGCACCGAATTCCAGTTTCTGGTCTCCGCCACCCTTCCCCGCCGAGAGAGCCAGCAGCGGCTCTACAAGGCGGTGCTCGATGCCGCCGGCGGCAAGCTCGTCGTCTTCCGGACGCTCGACATCGGCGGCGACAAGGCGCTGCCCTATCTCCATGCCAACGAGCATGAGGAGGAGAATCCCGCGATGGGCTGGCGTGCGCTTCGCCTGTCGCTGGATCGGACCACCCTCATGAGAGCCCAGGCCCGGGCCTTGCTCGAAGCGGGCGCCGGCCGCGAAATCCACATCATGTTCCCGATGGTATCGGAGCCTTGGGAGTTCGACGCCGCCAAGGCACTCGTCGAGGAGCAGCGCCAGTGGCTCACCCAGCGCCGCAAGCCCGGTCCCTTCAAAGTGAATTATGGCGCGATGCTCGAGGTTCCGGCTCTCGCCGAGACGCTCGACATCCTCCTCCCGAAAGTCGACTTCCTGTCGATCGGGACCAACGACCTTACCCAGTTCCTGTTCGCGGCCGATCGCTCCCATCCGAAGCTCGCCGAGCGTTACGACTGGCTTTCGCCCGCTATTCTCAGGTTCCTTCGCCGCGTCACGCGCGAAGCCAAGCGTCACAAGGTGCCGGTTGCCGTTTGCGGCGAGATGGGCGGGCGTCCGCTGGAAGCGATGGCGCTGATCGGGCTCGGCATCCGCCGCCTTTCGATCACGCCCGCGGCGGTGGGATCGATCAAGGCGCTTGTCCGCTCGCTCGACCGCTCGAAGCTTATGCCCGCGATGGAGCTGATGCTGGATCACCCGCCCGAGAATATGCGTGCTGCTCTGACGAGTTGGGCTGAAGAGAATGGGGTCTCGATCGGATGATGACGGGCGAGGCGTGGCGAAAGGGTCGCGCTGCTTTGTTGAAGCAGGGGCCGTTACTGTGTCATGAGACGGTTTGGAGACAATCCACGGGGGCTGATCGCATAAATGGCTGAGATGATGCAGGACGGCTTGGCAGCCAATCCCGTGGGTGAGCGGCTCCGCGCCGCCCGCCAGGCGAAGGGTATGAGCCTCGACGAGGTCGCCTCCCTCACGCGCGTGCCGACGCGGCACCTTGAGCATATCGAGAGCGGTGACTGGGATGCGCTTCCGGCAGTCACCTACAGCGTCGGCTTCGCGCGAGCTTACGCCAATGCCGTCGGCCTCGACGGACGCGAGATCGGCTCTGAATTGCGCAACCAGCTCGGCGCGCCGCAGAGCAGCGCGGCGACTGCTCCCTATGAGCCGGCCGATCCCGCCCGCGTTCCGCCGCGGTCGCTGGCGGTGATCGCGGCGGTGATCGCGGTTCTGCTCATCGCCGGCTACTTCATCTGGCGGGGAAGCGCCGTGGAGGAGCCCGATCCCCAGGCGGAGGCCGCCGCCGTCGACACTCCGATCGTCGGCCAGCCGAAGGCGGCACCGGGGCCTGCGCCTGTTCCCGGCGCTCCGCCGGCCGCCGGAGGGCCGGTCGTGCTTACTGCGACGGACGACGTCTGGCTGCGCGTGTCGGAAGCAGGCGGCGCAACCCTGGTCGAACGCACCCTCAAGGCGGGCGAATCTTATCAGGTGCCGCCGACGGCGCAGCGGCCGGAGCTCCGCGCCGGCCGGCCGGACGCCCTGCGTGTGACGGTGGGACAGACGGTCATTCCCCAGCTCGGGCCGAGCGGGCAGCCGATCGGCAATGTCAGCCTAGCCGGGCCTGATCTGATCGGCCGGCTGCAGGCGCCCGCCGTACCCGAGCCGGCACCCGCGCCTACCCAATAATTCAGACTCTTTTCGAACCGCCCCCTTTCAGGTTAAACTCCGACGCGTCTATCGCGGGGGATTAGTTATGCGTTCTCATATTCTTGCCCTATTGCTCTTGGGGTGCGCGGTGCCGGCGCTGGCCCAGACCCAGCCGGTCGAAAAGCGCGTCAACAAGCTCGAACAGGAAATGCGCGCCGTGCAGCGCAAGGTGTTTCCAGGCGGCGCAGGGGCCATCGTCGAGCCCGAGATCCGGCCGCAGCCGAGCGCCGCGCCGGGCGGCCTTCCCGCCGGCAGCGCGGTCTCGGACCTCAGCGCCCGCGTCGATGCGCTCGAGGCGCAGCTTGCAACCCTTACCGGGCAGATCGAGCAGAGCGGCTTCCGCGTTCGGCAGCTCGAAGAGACGCTGAACCGCTTCCGCAGCGAAGCCGAGGCGCGTTTAGCCAGTATGGAGAAGGGGGCACCAGCGCCCGCCGTCACCGCCGCGGCGGAGGTCCAGGAGCCGGCCGCTGAACCCAGCCAGCCGGCCGGGGCCGCGCCCGCGCAGGACAAGCCCACTGCAAGCGCTGCCGGGGACCCGGCGGAGGAAGCCTATAATCGCGGGTTCCGCCTTTGGGAGAAGGAGGATTATGCGGGGGCGCAGGCAGCCCTCGAGGCAATGGCCAAGAAATATCCCAACCACCCCAAGGCGAGCTGGGCCCGCAATCTCGCGGGCCGCGCCTATCTGGACGAAGGCAAACCAGCCACTGCCGCCAAGATCCTGCTCGGCAATTATCAGACGGACCCGAAGGGGGAGCGGGCGGCGGACAGCCTGCTGTTCCTCGGCCAGGCGCTGATGAAGCTCGGAAAGGCAGCTGAAGCCTGCCAGGTCTATGACGAGCTTCGGGACGTCTACGGCGCCAGTCTTCGCGACGTGGTGAAACAGCGCCTTCCCAAGGCCCGCTCGGAAGCCAAGTGCTCGAGCTAGGCTAAGCCTTCAGCCGACGCTGATTGCGCTTATTCGCCGTGAGCTTCGCGTCCCGCCGGGCGGCCCCAGGCCTGGATGATTTCCCATTGCTCCGGCGTCAGCGGCTCGGCGGCGAGGCTCGGCCGCTGCGGCAGCGGCTGCGGCATCGGAGCGGCAGCCCTGCGCGGCTGATGGATGAAGCCGAGCAACTCCGCTTCGGTCATCGGCTCCTCGAACTGCAGCCCGCACCTGTTCCCATCGGACCAGACAATGCGAGCGAACACCTCACTGGAACCGCGGCGCAGGATCACGTCCTTCCCTATAGCGAAGGAGTGCTCGCATTCGACCAGGGTGCCGCCGACTGAGATGTCACGCAGCTTGACCGGCTGCTCATCCGTCGTGGTGATGAGTCGAGCGTTGATGAGCACGCGTACGCGCGGGCCGTCCCTGGGCTCCGCTCCCTCGGAAGAAGCCTTTTTCTCGACAAGACTGAGTAAATTTTGGCTTGCCACGTCGACCCCGTATTTGCCGCAATAGGGGTCCTGAATACGGTAGTAACCCTACCGGAACGTTAACCCTGGTGCCGGGCGTTGTTGAACCAGCGCATCGGACCATGCCGCCACAGCCATTGGATGGCGAGCGGCGCCAAGGCAGCGCCGAGCAGCAGCGCGCAGAGCGAGACGAGCATCCAGAAGCCAAGCACTCCGGTCGAATCGCTGGTCTGGAACGTGGGGTGGTAGCTGCGTGCCTCTGGATCCCCTTCGGGGGCCGCGAAAACACCCCGTAGCCCGTGTGCATCCTCGCCAGCAACAGCGCCCTGCATCGGCCGTGTGGCCGCACCAGCCGCGACGAGGCTCTCGCGGGCAGCGCGGGGTTCGTCGGGTACGTTCATGCTGGTCGACAGCCAGGCGAGAAGCAGCGCGACAAGAACCGGAACCAGATTGCAGGCCCCCCGATAGGTCGGGCCGACCTCGGCTGAACTGAACGACATGATCCCATCCCCTCTCAGCGATGCTGCAATCTGCAACCGAGACCGCGTTGGGGCCATGAGAAAGGTCGGTAAATGTCCGCCGCGGCTGCGCCTGACTCCGCATGACATGTGCGTAAAAGTGATGAAATGTGCGGAAATGTGCGTTAATGTGCGGCCTCGGGGAAGCACGGGGGACAGCGAGTGCACGGGGATCTCGAAACAAGGCAGAGCGAAGAGGTCGCCGTTCAGGTGCGGGAGGAACTCGCCCGGCGCCGGCTCTCCCGCCAATGGTTGGCGGACAAGGCGAAGGTCAGCGTCTCCACGCTCGAAAAGGCGCTGGCCGGCCGACGCCCGTTTACCCTGCCCACCGTGGTCCGACTCGAAGAAGCGCTAGGCCTGAAGCTCCGCAAACCCGAGCCGACCGCTGACCAGGTTGCCAAGGGCCTGGCACCGGAACGATATGGCGCCTATTCGAGACCGGCGGTCAGGTGGCTCGAGGGGGATTATCTGACGCTTCGCCCCTCCTTCAGCGATCCCGATGCGGTTTATGCCTACCGGACATTGATCGAATGGAACGAGGAGCGCAGCCATCTCTGCTTTCACGAGGCAGCAAGGAAGGACGCCGAATTCAGTCAGTCCGGCTCCGTCTCCTTTCCGCATGTCTCCGGTCATGTCTATCTCGTGACGGTCGAATCCGGCCAGTATCGGCTCGCCATTCTCGGGCGGCCGACCATCACCGGCGAGATGAATGGCGTGCTGACGACGTTGATCGCGGGAGCCGGCTCGCAGCTCACTCCCGCGGCGGCGGCGATCGCCCTGGTGCCGATGCGCAACAACGCCGACCCGGAATTCGGCCTGCTGAAGCAAGGGGAGCGCTGCTACGGCGATTATCGCGAGCGGCTCGACCGCATCAGCCGAGAGAGGTTCGCCCGACTGCTCACATAAGCCAAGAGGCTCTAGCAGAAGGCGTTCCAAGTTTCGCAACGGAGCATTCCGCCCGCTACGGCTTTCACATCGCGGGCGCAGACGCCATCTCTGCGGGCTAGAGCCTTTCCCGACAAAGCGGAATCGCCTTGTCGGATCAGAAAGGCTCCAGATCAATGTCTTGAGCACCTCCCGGCCGAAAAACCGGTTCCCACTTTTTCGGGAAGTGCTCTAGCCCCGGTCAGGAACCGTCATGCTCCCCGCCTTGTTCGTCTCTCACGGCTCGCCCGCCTTTCCCATGAGCGAAGTTCCCGCGAAGCGCTTCCTCGAAACGCTGCCGACTCTCCTCGACCACCGCCCACTCGCGATCCTCGTCGTCTCCGCCCATTGGGAGAGCGAGGAGCCGGCGGTGAATTCGGTCGAGAGCAACGAGACCATCCACGATTTCTACGGCTTTCCCCCTGAGCTTTACGAGATCACCTACCCCGCCCCCGGCTCACCGGGTTTGGCCGAGCGTGTCCAGGCGCTCCTCGGCGCGGCCGGTCTGGCCGTTCGTGTCGACCACCGCCGCGGCCTCGATCATGGCGCCTGGGTCCCGCTCCGGCTGGCCTTTCCCGCCGCCGACATCCCCGTCGTGCAACTGTCGGTGCAGACCGAGCGCGGGGCAGGCTATCATCACAGGCTCGGCCAGTTGCTGGCGCCGCTACGCGAGGAAGGGGTGCTGATCGTCGGCTCCGGGAGCTTCACGCACGATCTTTCGAGCTTTCGCCAATATAGGCACGCAATCGACGCGCCGGAGCCCGAATGGGTGACGCGTTTCGCCAACTGGATGGAGGAGGCGCTTCGCGAGCAGCGGCTGGCGGACCTTCTCGCCTATCGGAGCCTCGCCCCCGAATCTGTTCGCAACCATCCGACCGAGGAGCATCTCCTGCCGATCTTCGTCGCCTTGGGCGCAGGCGGCGGCCGCGTCCACCACCTCCACAAGAGCAGCACCCACGGCATCCTTCGGATGGACGTCTACGCATTCGATGCCGCGCCCGAGCCAGGAGGGTAAGCTTGCCCGCACGTCCGGGCCCAATCTCAGCTTTTGAAGCGGAACAGTGGCTTCTCGACAGTCTCGGTCGTCCCGGCCTTCCGGAGAACCGACAACCTATGGCGATATTGGGCAACCAGGGCTTTGCTCTTGTCGATCCCCTGACGCAGTCCGATCTTGGCCTTTTCAGCCTCGGCTACAATTTCCGTGTCGCTTTCGCGCCGCACAGGCTCTCCTCATGCCGCCACCCGACGGCTATGTTTGCGCCCCGATGCGAGTGCCGCCGTCGCGTGATGTGCGCGAGCGACCCAGCCGCATCTGGGGCAGCTATTGCCAAGAACCGTGGAGTGGATGCCCCACGGTTTGGCCGGCGAGCACTCGACCCGCTCGGCCGCTCCATGATTGTCAAAGCTGCTCATACGCCACGCTTAATCTACATTAGTTAAGCATCCGAACGGCCCAAGGGGGCAAGCGTTTCAATCATTCCGCGGCTGTTATGAGATTCCTGTGGGTAAGTTCTTCAAGCGTGGCCAATCGCGGAGAGCACCCTGCCGGTCGCGGTGTGATGCACCATGTGTCCGGCACCCTCCACAGCCTCGAACCGGCTCCCCGGCAGCGCCGCGTGCAGAAGCTCGGATTGATCGGCCGTCGTGACCATATCATCGCCGCGGCCCGCCACGATGACGACCGGCATCTTGAGTTCCGACAAGCGCGGCGCAAGCGCGGCGGCCGCAGGAATCATGATTGCCGCTTCGGCAGATTCGGCCCTGATCTGCGCCGGGCGCAGGGCCATCTTGAACGGGAATTCTTCCAGCCAGCGTTTCGGAATAGGCGCGGGGTTGAATAATTTCGCGTTGATCCGGGGCATCATCGCTGCGCCGATGAAGGGCGAGACGGTGTGACGCATGACATCGCCGACCACCGGCACCGCCGGCGGGCTTGCGAACAGCACGTCGGCACGAAGCGACGGATAGAAATAGCCGCCCAGCAGCACGAGCTTGGAGACCAATTCGGGATGATCGAGGGCCAGCGCGGCCGCCACCAACGTGCCGAAGCTATGACCGACCACGATGGGTTTCTCGACCTTCAACTCTCGCAGCGCCTCGGCGATCAGTGCCGCCTGGGCATTCGGAGTCCAGATGCGCGAGCGCGGCCGCTCGCTGTGGCCGAAGCCCGGCCGGTCGAAGGCGATGACGCGCCGGCTCTTGGCAAGCTCGTCCAGCAGGCCGGAGACGATCCAATCCTCGATCATCGTGCCGTTGCCGTGCAGCAGCACGATCGGATCGCCCTCGCCGCGCTCCAGATAATGGAGGCGCACGCCGTCGACGGTGAGGAACTTGCCGATCGGCGGATTGTCCCGCTCCGCGCGCTTGGTGCGGCTCCGATTGATCAGAGCAGTCCCTGCCAGCGCCCCCACGGCCGCCGCGGCGATGCCCCAGCTCACGAGGCGATTGCCCGTCTTGGGAGTCTTGTGGCGCTTATGGCGCGACTGATCGAGTGCGGTCTTGCTGGTCATGCTCTATCCTGTGGTGGAGGGGCGGCGTCTTTCGCACCGCAGTCGATCATGAACGTTGTGCAGTGCAATAAGTTGCCCTGCAATTGCCTCTACTGCCGATCAGGCTCTAGGCTCTCGCCATGCACTCCCTCGAACCTCCCCGTGAGCAGGTCGACCGCTTCCGCGCCGCGGTCGCAGGCCTGGCAGGGGCCCCCGAGCGGCTCGGCGTGGCGGTATCGGGAGGAGCGGACAGCCTGGCGCTCCTCCTCCTCGCGGCTGCCGCCTTTCCGGGACGAGTCGAAGCGGCAACGGTGGACCATGGTCTTCGGCGGGAGAGCATGGTCGAAGGCCTCCACGTGGAGGATATTTGCGAGCGCGCCGGCTGCCCGCACACGATCCTCAGCGTGTCCGTGCCGGAAGGGGCGGCGGGGCTGCAAGCCGAAGCAAGAACGGCCCGCTACAGGGCCCTGGCAAGCTGGGCCGAAACGCAGCGCATCGGCCATCTCGCCACCGCCCACCATGTCGACGATCAAGCCGAGACATTGCTGATGCGCCTTCAGCGCGGATCGGGCCTGGGGGGGCTTTCCGCGATCCGGCCGGTGAGGCGGCAAGGCGGTCTCCTCATCCTCCGCCCGTTATTGAGCTGGACCAAGGCGGAGCTCGTTCACCTTGTCTCACGCGCGGGTATCGAGCCGGTTGAAGACCCGTCGAACCACGACATCCGCTTCGATCGGACCGCGATGCGAGGCTTCCTCAGGGACAATCCCCAATTCTCTCCGCAGCGTCTCGCCCGCAGCGCCGCCGCCGCGCGCGAGGCCGATGAAGCGCTCGATTGGGCGGCGGACCAGCTTGCCGAAGATCGGATCACCTCCGCGGGCGGCGAATGGCGGATAGAGCCAGCCGAATTGCCGCGCGAGCTCAGGCGCCGCCTTCTCATCCGCGCCATCATCCTCGTCCGCGAGGCCCACGCGATCGAGCCGCCATGGACCGGATCGGAAGACGTGGAGGGCCTGCTCGCCACGCTGGAATCGGGCGGAGCCGCGACCCTGGCCGGAATCATGGCACGCGGCGGCCCTTGCTGGCATCTTCGCCTGGCCCCGCCCCGGCGCCCGACGCGTTCACCGGAGCTATGATCGAGCCCCAGACGAGGTCTCCAGCTTCAATCACGCTGCCGCTGCCGATCGAAGCTCCGCCCGGCGCCGATCCGGAGGCGCTGATCGAAGCCGCCACCCGCTGCCGCGCGGCATGGAGCGCGAAGCTGCTCGATCACGGCGCCATCCTCCTGCGCGGCTGGGGCGTGGCCGGCGTCGATCAGTTCCGCGCCTTCGTGTCGTCCTTCTCCGGGAGCGGCGCTGCTTTCGGCTATGCCGGCGGCGCCTCGCCAAGACGGGCGATCAAAGGCGAGAGCGGCGTCTACACCTCCACCGACTATCCGCCCGGGATGACGCTCTCGCTCCACAACGAGCTTTCCTACGCCGACCGCTATCCGAGGCGCCTCTATTTCTTCTGCGGGGTCGCGCCGCGGAGCGGCGGCGAAACCACGCTCGGCGACAGCCGCCGCATCCTCGAGGGGATCGACCCACAGGTGCTCGATGAATTTCGGACGAGGCAGATCCGCTACGTCCGCAACCTCTCGCCGCACCTGGGCTCGGGCTATTCGTGGCAGGAGGCGTTCGAGACAGAGGATCCGCGAACGGCCGAAGCCCGGTGTGCGGAGCTAGGTGCCGGGTTCGAATGGGATGAAGGCTTTCTGCGCATCAGCCAGGTCCGGCCGGCCACTGTGCACCATCCGG
>JALYGI010000025.1 GCA_030777185.1 Pseudomonadota bacterium | reverse complement strand
TCTGAATCCTCGATCACCAGGCACTCATCGGGGGAGAGCTTCAGCCGGCTCGCGGCAAGCTGGTACGCTTCCGGATCGGGCTTGTGGCAGATGACGTCGTTGCCCGTCACGATTGTGTCGAACAGCGGTTCGAGCTGATGATGGCGCAGAACCGTCATCACATTCTCGCGCGAGGCTGTGGTCACCAGCGCGGTCCTCCAACGAGGCCGGCCAGTTTCGATAAGCGCGACCAGCGGGTTGTTGACTTTCGTGAGCCGTATCTTGTTTGGGTAAATCTCTGCCTTGAGTGCCGCGACTGTCGCCGGATCGGCATTGCTGCCAGCGGCCGAGAGCAGCCCCGGCAGAAATTGACGCCAGTTTCGTCCTGCGGCCACTTCGTCGAAAGCTTGGCGTCCAACGGAGGCACCGACTTGGCTCAATGCCGCGGCGTATGCCTCGTAGTTGGCAGTTGCGGTGTCCACCAAGGTTCCGTCCATATCCACCAAAAGGCCCCTGATCGGCGTCACCCGTAACGTTCCCGGTAGCGGCGCAGGAGAAGACTGCAACATGCGAAGAAGCCAAACCCGCGGGTCTGGGACTGGCGAATCTTGTAGGTGGTGAGCCTCAAATAGTTCACCAGCTCGTGAAAATAGATCTCGCGCAATCCATCCTCCCCGAAACGCGACCTGATTTCAGCCTCCAGCGTTTCGTGAAGCTCGGCATAAGCTTGAGAGCGGGCAGCGGCGATCTGGATTGCGCCGCCGCTCAGGTTGCAAGTGATGCCTCGGTTCAAAGTTTCATAGCCGAGATGAAGCGACTGCATCATCTTTGCCCAATCGATTAGCGGCGAATCGAAGAGATTTTCGGGATTCGGATCGATGATGTAGAGGCCGGAAGGCTCATCCGGAGCGATGATGACATTCTCGATCGTCAAATCGCCATGAATGGTCGCGACCCGGCGGTCGCGGATCTGTGCCTGAAGCCAGTCCGGATCGGCCAGGCTGCGCCATTCCGCCAGGTCGTAGGCACCATCGTTGATGCTGTAAGCGTCCCTGCCCATGGCGTGGCGGGCGAAATTCAGAATCACCGCTGCGTTGCGGCTTACCTTCTCCTCGAGATACTGCGACACCAGACCAGGATCCGCTTCCCCGGCAGCGGTCCGTGCGTGGAGCGCGTCCATGCAGACCAGAACCTGAGTCAGCCGAGCCCGGTTACGTGCTGTCGGGGAGCTATGGATAACGTCGTAGAAATCATTGGCGGGCGTCACGAGCGGCATATCGTAGCTATAGACGCCGGCATTCCCGCGTTCGCCGATCACCTCGACAAGCGGAAGCGTAGCGTCCGTATTCCGCTGCAACCAGTCAGCTTGCACCCGGAGCTTCGCTGCTGCGCTTCCGACAGCAAACTTCCGGATGATGAGGCGCTGGTTCGTTTCAACGAGAGCAGTGATGGCGTCCGATCCGCCATGGAAGAACTTATGGACGATGCAGTCCTCCACGGCTTCCATTCCAAACCCGCTGACCGCGTTGTCCTCACCGCTGAACAGCGCGCCCAGGAAGCTTTCATAGCTACTGGCGGCGCTGAAGCGGTCCCTTTGCGCACGGGGCGAGCCACGGCCTGACCTGCCGTGCCGCAGCAGGATGAGGTCGGCAGCGCGTGCGAAAACATTGCTTTGCATGAGGCCGCCGTAGATCAGGATCAGAAGGATTGGTGTGAGGACAAAGACAAAAAGGCTTGTCTGGTCGGGGATGCGTCCAGCGCCTCGCATGCTGTCGGCGAGCGACTGAAGCGGCTGCTGGAGGATCGCGGCAACAACATCGAGGACGGGAGCGCCGATCGCTCGGCCAAATGCTGCATAGGCCGCCGCATAAAGAGCCCACATTACGATGGTGGCCGTCACGAAGCGCCACCGAAGAAGGGAACCACGCGTGAGCATTTCCGCGCTCGACCAGACGAAGTCCACCACGCCGAGACGGATGCGGTCGTTGAAGATTCCCGCAGCCTGCCAAACCAGGCGGCGCGCAGTTCCAGAGCGACGGATCGTGAAGGCCGCAGCAAAGGATGCAAGCGCTGCAAGCGCGAAGACCGCAGCGGTCGCCAAGGCATAGGCGCCGCCACTCGCCAACTGCGTCGTGGCAGCCATCAGCAAGGCGAGCACCGCCAGATCGGCCACCCGCTCCGCAACGATCGTTGCCATCGCGTAAGAGAAACGCACGTTGGCAAGCCGGGTCACTGCCGCGCCGCGGACGATTTCGCCAACGCGCAGCGGAATGAGTGCATTGACAGCGTAACCGACACCAAGCCCGATCAGCAGGCTCAGCCGTCCAGTCAGATAGTTTTTGGGGAACAGGAAAGCCCAGCGGGCGGCCCTCGCGCCGTGAGCGACGAGCAGCAGCAGAACGGCCAGAGCGAGAAGCGCCATCTCGTCATCAGCCATCAGGGACCTAGCCAATCCTGCCCTGTTTGAAGCGCGGTTTGATCAACTCGCGCGAGTTCCTCCGGTGTTCCGAAGGAGACATGGCGGGAGGCGACGATCTTTTCGATCCGACCTCCCGATGCTGCCAGCCTGTTGTAGATGCCGCTCACGAACATTTCATCATAGGGGCAGTCCAGGCGGTAATCCCCATAAAGCGAGAGGAACAGCGAAGGATCGGAAAACAGGTAGCAGCCCGCAATCGCATAGGAACTGACCACGCGCTTCTCAACGGTTCCAATCACGCCCCCTCCGTCATTCAGCTGCACGTACGAGTAAGCGGGGCTGTCGGAGGCGAAGCAGAGCAGCGCACCGTCAATATCCTCCCTCAGCATGTCGGCAGTTCGAGACAGTTCCGGGCTCCGAAAGGCGTGGTCGCTGTCGTTGATCGCCACCGGCCCGGCTGTGGACAGGGCTCGAAGGCCAATTGCAGCGGTTTCCGCCGCTCCGCTGGTGACTTCAGGTACGCGCACCACGAGCGCGCCAGGGTAATGTTCGATGATGCGCTCGTCGATCCTGAAGTCGCGAACATGCTCCTCAAGAACGACAAAGACCATCTCGCGGATCGGGACCACGCGCCGAAGGCTTTCGGTGGCCCACCAGAAGAAGGGCCGGCCTGCCAAATCGACGAGCGGCTTGGGTTGCACGATTCCTTGCTTGGCAAAACGCGAACCGCGACCTGCCATCGGCATGACCACGGCAAGGTCAGCCAATGCGAGATCCATTTTCAAATTTGGCGATCACGTCGAAGGCATATCGCTCATGCTTCACGGACCGATAGTCTTCGACCTCAAAGCGGCGGCGGTTGAACGC
>JALYGI010000024.1 GCA_030777185.1 Pseudomonadota bacterium | reverse complement strand
TGGCCGGTGCTTCCATCCCGCTCCACCAGCACTCGCTGCCGCGTGCCGATCAGCCGCTTCAGCCAATCGGCTTTTCGGCCCGATGACGCCTGGCGCAGACGACGTGCCCGCTCCTTGACGACGCTCGCGGGCACTTGCGGCATGCGTGCGGCGGGGGTGCCCTGCTTTGGCGAATAGGGGAAGATATGCCCCATGACGATGTCGCATTCGGCGATCAGCTTCAGGCTGTTCGTGGCCATTTCCTCTGTCTCGGTCGGAAAGCCGGCGATGAGGTCGGCGCCGATCGCGATCTCCGGCCGCTTGTCCTTGAGACGCTGCACGATCTCCACGGCCTGGCCGCGGCTGTGGCGGCGCTTCATCCGCTTCAGGATCATGTCGTCGCCGGCCTGGAAGCTCATATGGAGGTGCGGCATGAAACGCGGCTCCCCAGTGATGATCTCGAACAGCCGCCCGTCGATCTCGACGCTGTCGAGCGAGGAGAGGCGAAGCCGGGGAAGGGCGGGCACATGGCGGAAAATCCGCTCGATCAGGAGGCCGAGGCTTGGGCTGCCCGGCAGGTCCGGGCCATAGCTGGTGACGTCGACGCCGGTCAGCACGATCTCCTGGACCCCCTCGTCGACCAAAGCCTTGATCCGATCGACGACCAGCCCCGCCGGGACCGAGCGGCTGTTCCCCCGGCCATAGGGAATGATGCAGAAGGTGCAGCGATGGTCGCATCCATTCTGCACTTCGACAAAGGCGCGGGATCGCTCGGCGAAGCCGGTGAGCAGGTGAGGGGCGATCTCCCCCACCGTCATGATATCGGAAACACGGATCTTGGCCGTCATTCCGGCGAAAGGCGGGTCCCGAGGATCGTAAGAGGCCGGTGCCGACCCGTGCGGAGGTTGCGGCATTCGCCGAAATGACTCGGGTTCAAGCTTTTCCCGATTGCCGATCACGCGCGTGACTTCGGGCATTGCCGCGAAAGTCTCCGGCTCCACTTGGGCGGCGCAGCCAGTCACCACCACCTCCGCCTCGGGGCGGGCGCGTTTCGCTCGTCGAATCGCTTGCCGCGTCTGCCGGACCGCCTCGTTGGTGACGGCGCAGCTGTTGACGATGATGAGATCGTCGCGGCCGGCCGCCAGCATGCGCATCGCCTCACTTTCGGCGGCGTTGAGGCGGCAGCCCATCGTGATCAGCTCGGGGCCGATCATGCGAATGCCTCCAGATCGATCTCGCCGGTGAAGATGTGCGCCGCGCCGCCGCTCATCCAGATGGGCTGGCCAGGGCTCCACTCTATAATCAGGGAGCCACCCGGGAGCCGTACCTGGGCCGGCGAGCTGACCAGCTTGCGCCTGATCGCCGCCACTGCCGTCGCGCAGGCGCCGGTGCCGCAGGCCTGCGTCAGGCCGGCGCCGCGTTCCCAGACGCGAAGCTTGATGCTATCGCCCTCCAGCGAGGCGACGTTGACGTTCACCCCGCGTGGAAAGAGCGGATCGCGTTCGATCTCGGGGCCCAGCCGTTCCAGCTCCACCGCGTCTGCATCTTCGACGAAAAAGATAATGTGCGGATTTCCGACATTGACAGCTGCAGGATTCTGCAGCTCCTCCCAGCCGACCGGCATCGCCGCCGTGTCGATCGGGTAGGCGAGTGGGATCTCGTCCCAGCCGAAGCGGGGCTCCCCCATCTCCACCGTCGCTGCGCCCGCCCCGGCCGATCCGCCGATCACGCCGCCGCGCGTCTCGATTCGGGTCTGACCACCTTCCAGCAAAACAACGCAGCGTGCCGCGTTCCCGCAGGACTCGACCTCGCCTCCGTCGGCGTTGAAGATGCGCATCCTGAGGTCCGCTGCACTCGAAGGCTCGAGCAGGATCAGCTGATCGCACCCGATGCCGGTGCGCCGGTCGGCAAGGGCACGCGCGCGGGCCCCGCTCATCTCGACTGCGTGTTCGCGAGCGTCAAAGATGACGAAGTCGTTGCCGAGGCCATGCATCTTGTGGAAACGCCGCATCATTGCGGCGCGATCTAGGGAGTGGGGCGGAGCAAGTCCACCGCAGGGGAGTCTCAACCCGTGCGGCTGATGCTCTCGAGTGGCAGCGCCATCGGCTCCTGGACGCGGGACGTCGGCAGCAGCCCCCGGTCGGCCAGCATCTTGCGCACATCACCCACCGGCATCGGCTTTCCATAATACCAGCCCTGCCC
>JALYGI010000023.1 GCA_030777185.1 Pseudomonadota bacterium | reverse complement strand
CCTCGGCGCCCGCGTCGGCGAGCCGCTTCGCTGAATCGCCGAGCTGCCGCCCGAGCCCGTCCCAATCGCCGGCCGACTGGCGCTCCACCACGCCTGCGAAGTCCATGCTCTCCATCAGCAGCGGCGCTGAAGCGAGGCCGCCGCGCTTCCTCGCCACACCCTTGTTGATCTGCTCGTAATACATGGCGGTCGAGACCCAGCTCATTCCGCCGATCAAACCCAGTTTCCGCAAAACCCCACCTCACCCGCTCTGACTGAAATAACCTTGATCTGGTTGGGGTTAACTAGCCCCAGCAGGCAATGGTTAACAAGCCGGAGCGCGGGTCCGATGCGACCAATTGAATCACTGTGTCCCTGACGCGACAGGTCAGGCCACCGACTTCACGAGATCGTCCAAGGGCTGGTCCCCCGGATTAGCCTATGGATTTGACGAGATTGTGAAGCGGATGAGCGCCCCGCGCTCATCCCACAGACTTCACAATCTCCTCGGCCATCTTCTTGGCGTCCGCGAGCAGCATCATCGTATTGTCCCGGTAGAAAAGCTCGTTATCGACGCCCGCATAGCCGGCTCCGCCCATGGAGCGCTTCACGAACAGCACCGTCTTGGCCTTTTCAACATCAAGGATGGGCATCCCGTAGATCGGCGAAGATTTGTCAGTTTTCGCCGACGGGTTTGTCACGTCGTTCGCGCCGATCACGAAGGCGACATCCGCCCGCGCGAATTCCGAATTGATGTCTTCGAGCTCGAACACCTCGTCATAGGGCACGTTCGCCTCGGCGAGCAGCACGTTCATATGTCCGGGCATGCGGCCCGCGACCGGGTGAATGGCGTATTTCACGGTCACGCCCTCACCCTTCAGGAGGTCGGCGAGCTCACGCACCGCATGCTGTGCCTGGGCGACCGCCATTCCATAGCCAGGAACGATGATCACCTGCTCGGCCTGGCTCATCAGAAAGGCGGCGTCCTCTGCTGACCCGCGCTTGTAGGGACGATCGACTCCACCGCCGCCGCCGGCTGCGATCGCGTCCCCGCCGAAACCGCCGGCGATGACCGAGATGAAGCTGCGGTTCATCGCGCGGCACATGATGTAGCTCAGGATCGCACCCGACGAGCCGACGAGTGCGCCGGTGATGATCATCGCCGAATTCTGCAGCGTGAACCCCATCGCCGCGGCCGCCCAGCCCGAATAGCTGTTCAGCATGGAGACCACGACCGGCATGTCCGCGCCGCCGATCGGGATGATCAGCAGGAAACCGATGAGAAATGAGAGCGCCGTCACCGTCCAGAAGATCCACGGGCTCTGATCAACCGTGAAATAGGCGATGAGGCCCAGGATGGCGGCCAGGGTGCCGAGGTTGATCACGTGCCGCATCGGCAGCATGATCGGCTTGCCAGACATGTTGCCGTTCAATTTCAGGAACGCGATCACCGAGCCTGAGAAGGTGATCGCTCCGATCGCGACGCCAAGGCCCATCTCCACCCGGCTGCCGGCATGGATGATGCCCGCCTCCGCGATCCCGAAAGCCTCCGGATTGAGGTAGGCCGCGGCGCCGACCAGCACCGCCGCCAGGCCAACGAGCGAGTGGAAAGCGGCCACCAGCTGCGGCATTGCCGTCATTGCGATCCGGCGGGCGGTGACGATGCCGATCACCGCCCCGAGCGCGATGGCCGCAGCGATCGCACCCAGCGCGCCATAATCGATCGACCCGGTTCCCTCCAAAGACAGGCTGGAGACTTGCCGCGGCACGTAATGAATGAGGGTGGTGACGACGGCGAGCAGCATGCCCGCCATTCCAAAGCGGTTGCCACGCCTCGAGCTTTCGGGGCTGGAAAGCCCGCGGAGCGCAAGGATGAAGCACATGCCGGAGATGAGATAAGCGAGCGGCACCCAGCTCGGCATGTCGGCGGCCTCGTGCATCAGCGCCGCTCCTTCTTCTTGTACATGGCCAGCATTCGGGCGGTGACCGCGAAGCCGCCGAAGATGTTGATGCTGGCGAGCACTACGCCGAGCAGGCCGAGCCACTTCGCCTCCGGCACCGCCGCCGCTGCCGCCGCGATCAGGGCACCCACAATGATGACGGACGAGATGGCGTTGGTTACCGCCATTAATGGGGTGTGCAGCGCCGGCGTCACCGACCAAACGACATAATAGCCAACGAAGCAGGCCAGAACAAAGATCGACAGGATCGTGATGAAGTCCATTATGATCTCCCTGCTTTTCCAGCAGCGACGATCCCCGTCACGACCGCCTCTAGGTCCGCAAGTACCTCGCGAGCTGGAATCCGCATTGTCCTGAAGCGCCGTTCTGCAAACCAAGAATCTCGGACCGCATCGCGCGAAGGCCGGTCTCCGCGCTCATGCGCCTCACCATCCACTTCGACGATTAAGCGGGCCTCATGGCAGAAAAAATCGGCTATGTAGGGTCCGGCGGGATGCTGCTTGCGAAATCTTAGTCCGGCCGGTCGCCGCCGCAACTCGCGCCAGAGGAGAACCTCCGGCAGCGACATTTCTTTACGCAACTTGCGAGCGCGCCGGATCGTGTCCTCTGGTCCTTGCAGCATCAGCAAATCCTCCCCTGCAAGGGGAGGTGGCACGCGTCAGCGTGACGGAGGGGTATCAGCGTCTCCTGCCGGGCAATTCTTCTCAAGCCTCGTTCGGCCAATCTGATACCCCTCCACCACTCGCCGGAGGCGAGCGGTTCCCCTCCCCTTTCACGGGAGGACTTTGGGGCGGGTGCCATCACGCGAGCAGCCTCTCGTTCACCACCTGCCCGGCGCGTGTCAGCCGCACACCGCGAACGATCTCGTCATCGTCGGGCAGCACGAGCCGTCCCGCTTCCTTGTCCCAGAAGGCGCTGAGGAAGTTGTAGAGATTGCGGGAATAAAGCGCCGAGGCGTCCGCGGCCAGGCGGCTCGGCACGTTCCGGTGCCCGACGATGCGGACGCCGTGGCGTTCGGCGACCGCGCCGAGCACGGCGCCCTCGACATTGCCGCCCTGCTCCACCGCAAGATCCACGATGACCGAGCCTTCACGCATGGAGGCAATCTGCGCGTCGGAGATAAGACGCGGCGCCGGCCGGCCCGGAATAAGCGCGGTGGTGATGACGATGTCCTGCTTGGCGATATGGCTCGAGACAAGCTCGGCCTGGGCGGCCTTGTACTCGTCCGACATCTCCGTCGCATAGCCGCCGGTGCCCTCGCCTTCGATGCCCTTCACATTCTCAACGAAGATCGCCTTGGCGCCGAGGCTCTCGATCTGTTCTCGAGTCGCCGCGCGGACGTCCGTGGCCGACACGATCGCCCCCAGCCGCCGCGCGGTCGCGATGGCTTGGAGCCCCGCGACCCCGACGCCCATCACGAACACGCGCGCGGCCGCAATGGTGCCGGCGGCCGTCATCATCATCGGAAAGGCGCGGCCATATTCGGCAGCCGCGTCCAGAACCGCCTTGTAGCCGGCGAGGTTCGACTGCGACGAAAGCACGTCCATCGTCTGCGCGCGCGTGATCCGCGGCATGAACTCCATCGCCAGCGCCTCGACGCCCGCCGCTGCATAGCCGTCCACCCGCTCGCGCTGCCCGAACGGGTTGAGAATTGCGACAATGAAAGCACCTGACTTCAATCCGTCGAGGCTGGCCGGATCAGGCCCCTGCACGCCAAGCACCACCTCGGCGCCATTCAGCGTCTCCGCCCGGCTGCCGACGGCTCCGCCGGCGGCGGAATAATCCTGATCCTTGATGGAAGCCGCCGCGCCCGCTCCGGCCTCGACGGAGACCGTCGCTCCCAATGCGATATATTTCTTGACCGTCTCGGGGGTCGCGGCGACCCGGCGCTCGCCTTCAGCCGCTTCCTTGATGATCGCGATCTTCACCCCCAGCGGCCCTGATCAGGAGGAGATGATGATGACGACGATGATCGCCACAATGGCCGAGATGATCGTTCCCCACTTCATCATCCACGCGAAGTTCGAATAGCTCTTCACATGTGCCGTGATGTCGTCCTGGGTCTCGCCTTCGACTGCCATTCCTGATCCTCAAGCTCCCTGTCCGGCGCACCCTTATCAAGCCGACGTTCAATAGGAAAGGGAGGTCGAAGAGCGGCCGGTTCGCTTTTCCGCGGTTCCGCTTCGCCGCAGTTAAGCCGAACTTTACCTGATCCGGTTAGACCCAAGCTTCAACTTGGGAGAGCGGCAAGCATGCGGCCGGATGCAACACGTTGTCTGCTGCTGATCGATGACGAACCGGCGCAGCGGCGCCTGGTGAGCGCGATCGGTGCGCGCGCCGGCTGGTGGGTGATGGGCGCCCCCGACGTCGAGGCCGCCCAGAAGATCCTCTTGGAGGAGCAGGGCGCCGACGTGGATGCCATCCTCCTCGATCATTGGATGCCCGGCCCGGAGGGCACTGCGCTCATCGAGCAGCTCCGCACCGTCCGGCCTGAGCTTCCGCTTCTGATCCTGACCTCGCAAACCTCGGTTTCCGTCGCCGTCGACGCAATGCGCGCCGGCGCGAACGATTTCCTGGTGAAGCCGCTCTCGCCCGATCGCCTGCTGGGCGCTCTCAACGCCGCCATCGATCGGCGCAAGAACAAGGGCGAGCTGCGCCCGCTTTCCGAAAAGATCACCAAGCCGCTCGCCTTCGACGAGATCGTCGGATCGGCGCCGAGCTTCCGGGCGGCGCTGGCGATCGCTGCCAAAGCCGCCCGTGCCCGCGTTTCGGTACTCATCGAGGGGGAGAGCGGATCGGGCAAGGAAGTCATTGCCCAGGCGATCCACACCGCTTCGCCGCGCGGCAAGAAGCCGATGATTACCGTGAATTGCGGCGCGATCCCGGCCAATCTCGTCGAGTCGGTGCTGTTCGGCCATGAGAAGGGCGCCTTCACCGGTGCCTTCGACCGCCATATCGGCCGCTTCGAGGATGCCGACGGCTCGACCCTGTTCCTCGATGAAGTCGGCGAGCTCCCGCTCGAGACGCAGGTCAAGCTGCTGCGCGCGCTCGAGACGGGCGAGATCCAGCGCCTGGGCGGCCGCACGACCCATATGGTCGACGTGCGGATCATCGCCGCCACCAACAAGCGCCTCTCCGAGGAAGTCTCCAAGGGCACGTTCCGGGAGGACCTCTTCTACCGCCTCAACGTCGTCCATGTCGACATTCCGCCGCTCCGCGGGCGGGCGAGCGATATCCCGCCGCTGGCGCGTCACCTGCTCGCGCGGATCGCGGAGCAGCCCGGAATGCGCCACCTCAGCATCACCGACGATGCGCTGGCGGTGCTCATGTCCTACGGCTGGCC
>JALYGI010000022.1 GCA_030777185.1 Pseudomonadota bacterium | reverse complement strand
GGGAGAAGCCGGCGTTCGGAATGAACGGAAAAGGGTGCGCAGGGTCAATTGCCTGGGGGGTGAGCACCGGGAAAATCTGCTCGCGAAAATGCCGGTCCAGCCAGGGTGCCACGCTCGGCTCGATCTCTTCCCGTTCTATGACCTGGAGCCCGACGTCGGCCAGCTGCTCGCGAAGGTCCGTCCAAACCTCCTGTTGGCTGGCGGTCAGCCGGTCCGCCTCACGAGCAACGGCCGCGAGTTGCTGCGCCGGCGTCATGCCGTCGGCCGAGCGCTCCTCGACGTTGAGCAGTTGCTGCCCCTTCAGCCCCGCCACCCGCACCATGAAGAATTCGTCGAGGTTGCTTCCGGAGATGGAGAGGAACCGCAGCCGCTCCAGCAGCGGATGGGCGGGATTGGATGCTTCCTCCAGAACCCGCCGGTTGAAGGCGAGCCAGCTCAGCTCGCGGTTGAAATAGCGGCTGCGCGCCTCGTCTGGGGTGCGCTGCGGAACCTCCTCCAGGTTGAGGGGTGCTAAGGAAGGGCTGTCCATCGTGTTCAGGCTCGGCTTTTTGCTCGTCGGATCAGGCCCGCCTCGACCAGCGCCTTGCGTGCCATGGGGAGGGTCATCCGGCGGTGTTGTGAAAGCATGGCGCGATCGAGCACGTCCACCACCTGCTGAACCGCCACATAGCTGCGTTCGATCCGGGGAACCAGAAATTCGGAGACTTCTGGCGGAGTCACGACGCCGCGGTCGCCGAGCAGCTTTTCGATAAGCTGGACGAGGAGCGAATCGTCAGGATCCTCGATCCGGACATGCGGCGTGGCGGCGAGGCGCGACCTGAGGTCGGGAAGCGCGACCGCCCATTGCGGCGGCGGGGCATCGGCGATCAGCAGGATCGGGCGGCGCTTTTCCTGCGCCTCGTTCCACGCGTGGAAGAGCCGCTCCTCGTCATGCTCTTCGGCCGTGTCGAAAAGGCGTCCACCGGTCTTGCGGGCGACGATCCGCCCGAGCAGGCTGCGGCCTGACTTGCGGGGGCCGGTCAGCACCGTCGCCATGACCGGCCAGAGCGACCAGCGCCTGAAATGCTCGAATGCGGCGCGGTTCGCGTCCGACACCAGGAAATCCTCGTCGCGATCCGCCACCGGCCAGTCGAGCGGCAGCGCGATCTGGTTCACGATGGTCCCTATTCCGCTTCCGGCGCCGCGGCGCCTGGGCGGGAGATGCGTAGCGTGCTTCCCGAGCCCTGCACGGTCCAACCTTGTGATTGGAGCGCGGCGGCAAGCGCCGATGCGTCACCAACGAAGGTGACGCGCATCGTCGAGGTGCCGCCCACCGCAGGATTGATCGTCAGCGCGGAGGTCACGCCCGGGACTCGGCTCACCGAGATTTCGGCCTGCTGGATCAGCGCCGCGGTCGGCGTGTCGACCTGGATCGTGACCGGCGCTGCCGCGCCGGTCGGCACCGGGATCACCGCAGTGGACGGCCCCGGCTCCGCGATGGACTGCCCTTCATTGGCCGCCTCGATCTTCTCGGCCGCATCGAGGAGCGCCTCCGGCTCCTCGATGATCAGCGTGGGATCCGGGATCAGGATGCCCGCCTCGAGTGCCTGGGTGTAGAGAAGATCGAGCCGGCGGACGCCCTCATCGAGCAGGCGCGGAATGGCGCCGCTATTCTCGACCCGAAGGGAGAAGCTGCCGATCACCCGATTGTCAGGACCGAAGCGAGCGGTGAAGGTGCCGATCGCTGGGCCGCCTGGATAGAAGCGCTTCAGATGAACTTCGGGCACGATTACGTCGGCTGCGCCATATTGATCGAGCAGCATCCGCCACCAGGCGCGACCCGGCCGGCGGGTCTGCATGAGATTGAGAAGCAGGGGATCGATGCCGGAACCGGTCGGCCGAACATAATCGACCGCGCTTCCGCCGGTCCTGAAGCGGGCCCAGGCCTTTTGCCATTCGTTGCGCGATTCGAAGGTCTGGAAGGAAGAGCCGGTGAGGATCACCGGGATGACCAGCATCGGTGCCGAGCGGCGGCCGGCAAGCGGGCCGACGCCGAGCAGCTGACCGGTGCGTGCGCGGTCGAACAAGATACCAAGGCGCGCGATGTAACGCGTCGGGCCGATCTGCTCCTGTTCGATGATGATCCCCGAGACGATCGAGTTGAGGACGGAATCGGTGAGCTCCGGCGCTTGTGCGATCGGCTGCCCCGTGGTCTTGGCCCAGAGCGCCTTCCAACCCTTGGACTGGGCCTGGCGCCAGCCTTCGAACCGCGCCTGATCCGCAGTCTTGCCGCCAACATCCACTTCGATGCCCGTCACTTCGAGCGTGCTCGCGCTGTCGATCGGGGGGACGCCGCGATCCGCACCCTCGAGCTGCGCGTAAAGAGCGCCGCCGCCGATCAGGCTGGCGGCAACGAGCAGGGATGCGAGGGGGAACAGGCGGCTGGAAAGCTTCACGACAAGCGCCTTTTACGAGATGGCGTTGGAAATCCAAGCGGGATGTGGTTAGCCCCCGCCGATGAACGATCCCGAGAGCCCCGGCGAATCTTATACCTACGCCAAAGCCGGCGTTTCGATCGCCGCCGGCAATGCTTTGGTGAAGGCGATCGGGCCGCTGGCGAAATCCACCGCGAGGCCCGGTGCGGACGCCTCGCTGGGCGGGTTCGGCGGCTTCTTCGACTTGAAGGCGGCGGGTTACAAGGACCCGCTGCTGGTGGCCGCGAACGACGGTGTCGGCACCAAGCTGAAGCTCGCGATCGACCATGACCGTCATGACGGTGTCGGCATCGATCTGGTCGCGATGTGCGTCAACGACCTCATCGTGCAGGGCGCCGAGCCGCTTTTCTTCCTCGACTATTTCGCGACCGGAAAGCTGGAGAACGGCGTCGCTGAACGTGTCATCGCCGGGATCGCCGAGGGCTGCCGTCAGGCGGGCTGCGCGCTGATCGGCGGCGAAACGGCGGAGATGCCGGGCATGTATGCGCCGGGCGATTACGACCTTGCCGGCTTCTGCGTCGGCGCCGTCGAACGCGGCGAGGCGCTGACCGGCGGCAAGGCAAAGGCTGGCGACCTGATCCTTGGGCTCGCCTCGTCGGGCGTGCATTCCAACGGTTTCTCGCTCGTCCGAAGGCTTGCGGCCGACAAAGGATGGAAGCTCGAGCGGCCCGCTCTGTTCGACCTCGAGCAGATCCTGCTCGATGCGCTAATCGAGCCGACGCGTATCTATGTGAAGTCGCTGCTGCCGGTCGTTCGCAGCGGCCGGGTTGCGGCGCTGGCGCACATCACCGGTGGAGGACTCCTGGAAAACATCCCACGGGTGCTGCCGGAAGGGCTTCATGCCCATGTCGATGCCGATTCCTGGAGGCAGCCGCGGCTGATGGCCTTTCTTCAAGCGCAAGGAAATATCGAGCCGGGCGAGATGGCGCGGACCTTCAATTGCGGCATCGGCATGGCCGTCGTCGTTGCGCCCGAGCAGGCGGAGGAAGTTGCCGCGGCTCTCGCGGAAGCGGGCGAGACGGTTTTCACGATCGGCAGGATCGAGCCGGGCGAAAAGGGCTGCACCGTCTCCGGTTCCCTCGAGACCTGGAGCGCGCGCGCACCCTGGGCCGCCACCCACAATGGCTGACAAGGTGCGGGTCGCGGTCCTGCTTTCGGGCCGCGGCTCCAACATGCGGGCGCTGGCGGAATATAAGCGCGTTGCCGATCCTGCTTATGAGGTCGTGCTCGTCGCATCGAACGTACCCGAGGCGCGGGGACTGGTGCTCGCGCGCCGCTTCGGGATCAAGACCTGGGCGCTCAGCCACAAGGGCATGGAACGGGCGGCGTTCGACCGGCTCCTCGACGAGGAGCTTCGCCGCCACGATGTCGAACTGGTCGCGCTTGCCGGCTACATGCGGCTGCTCTCGCCCGAATTCATCCGAAAATGGGAGGGGCGAATCCTCAACATCCACCCTTCCCTGCTGCCCAAATATCCGGGTCTCGACACCCACAGGCGCGCATTGCTGGAGGGTGAGGAGTTTGGCGGCTGCTCTGTTCACGTGGTGACCGAGGAGCTGGATGCAGGACCCGTGATCGCCCAGGTTCCAGTCAAGATCCGCGGTCGTGACACGCCGGAAACGCTGGCGGAGCGCGTGCTGGAGGAAGAGCATAAGCTCTATCCCGCAGCGCTCGACCATTATTGCAGGATGCTGCGCTAAAACCCCTCTCACCGGCAAGGGTGGTTCAGCCCTGTCTCGTCCACCGGACGATCGTCATCCCAATCCTGTGCTGCCAATCGTCCCCCGGACGATCGTCAGCCCACGATTTCTTCAGGCTTGAAGAAATAGTCGATCTCGATCGCGGCATTCTCGGCGCTGTCGGAGCCGTGGACCGAATTGGCTTCGATGGATTCAGCATGGACCTTGCGGATCGTGCCCTCTTCGGCATTGGCGGGATTTGTCGCGCCCATCACTTCGCGATTGCGCGCGACCGCATTCTCGCCCTCAAGCACCTGCACGACCACGGGGCCGGAAATCATGAAGCTGACCAGATCGTTGAAGAACGGGCGCTCGCGGTGAACGGCGTAGAAGCCTTCGGCCTGTTCGCGGGTCATGTGGATGCGCTTGGAAGCCACGACGCGCAGGCCGGCATCTTCGAGCATCTTGGTGACGGCGCCGGTCAGGTTGCGGCGAGTCGCGTCGGGCTTGATGATCGAGAATGTGCGTTCGGTCGCCATGGCCGGCAAAGCTCCATTGATGTGGGATTGGTTGTGGCGCGGTGTCTAGTCGGGGCTCAGGGAAACCGCAAGCGAGCGCCTGATCAGGGCCCCTGCACCCATTTACCGCCCTCATTCTGCTTCCAATAGCGGGCTTCTGCCTCGGCTTTGCTCCTCAGCGCACGCCACGCGGCGCGAGCCGTGTCGAGTTGGCCGTTGTCGAAGAAGTAGAAGCTGCGGGCAAAGGCCAGCGCCTCGTCACGCCAGACGCCGTCCGCCAGCGCCACATTGGCGGCTCCGTTCAGCGGGTCGATCCGGTCGGACAGGAGAATAGGCTGGTTCTTTGCTCCCGGCTTGTCGCTCCGCCCGTGCGGCAGGAATGCGTCGGGAGCGTAGGTCCAGAGCTGCTCGTCGAGCTGGGCCACCAGCTCCGGCACGGCGACCACGAGCAGTCGCTCGCCGCTTTCGATCAGCCGCTCGCAGATCCGCGGAAGCACCCGCTCGACCGGCGAGAGCGCGAGATGATAAAAGTCGACGAGCATGTCCGTCCCGTCATTGGGAGCAGCGACGCGACAAAGCCAGCCCTGAGCAACGCCGCAGGCGGCGTCGGAGGGCAATCCATGTCGGGTGCGGCTGGAATGCTTTGCTACGCCCTCAAGGACGGAAGAACAGGCTCAGCGCTCGAAGTTGTCGGCGACGAACCGGTCAAGCAAGGCGACGCCGTAGCCGGTCGCCCCCTTGTCCCAAAGCGAGCCGGGCTTGTCGGCCCAGACAGTGCCGGCAATGTCGAGGTGCGCCCACTTCACACCCTCTTCCACGAAGCGCTGCAGGAAGGTCGCCGCGGTGATCGAACCGCCTTCGCGCGGACCGATATTCTTCATGTCGGCGATCGGGGAATCGATGAGCTTGTCGTAAGCCTCGCCCACCGGGAAGCGCCAGAGCCGGTCGCCGGTGGCAAGTCCGGCGGCGATCAGCTTCTGCGCGAGGCCATCATCGTTCGAGAAGACCCCCGCATATTCA
>JALYGI010000021.1 GCA_030777185.1 Pseudomonadota bacterium | reverse complement strand
TTTCGCGCTGAACCGTCTGGCGCGCGCCGGTCCGAATGGTTAAGAATGGCCGAGCGGCAGTGGCCGCAGGGGCTCATTTCAGTTAGGATCGGTTCTCATCTATGAAGCGCAAGGCGTTGATCTTCGGTCTGGTTTCGGCTGCCATCGCTCTTCCCGTTGCAGCCGCCGCGCCGCCGTTCGACACGGTGGCGCCGATCGCCTTCATGGTTGACCTGTCCTCAGGCGCGGTGCTCTACGTCAAGGACGCGGACCGGCGGATTCCGCCGGCTTCGATGGCCAAGATGATGACGACCCATCTTGCCTTTCACCAGATCAAGCGCGGCGACCTCGCCCTCAACAAGGTCTGCACGGTGCGGCCTGAAACCTGGCGGCAATGGCACGGGCCGCAGGCCGGCTCGACCATGTTCCTCTCGCCGGGCGAGCAGGTCAGCGTCGAAAACCTGCTGCACGGCATCGTTACTTTGTCGGGCAACGACGCCAGTGTGGTTCTCGCCGAATGCATCGCCGGTACCGAGCCCGCATTCGCCGCGCTGATGAACGCCGAGGCTAAGCGGCTCGGCATGACCAACTCAAATTTCGGCAACTCCAACGGCTGGCCGGATAACGGCGTCACCGTCACGACGGCGCGCGACCTGGCGAAGCTCGCCAAGGCAACGATCGAGGAGACGCCGGACCTCTACAAGGCTTTCTATCAGAAGAGGGACTTCACCTGGGGCAAGACTCTGGGCTCGGGCGCGCCGATCACCCAGGGCAACCGCAATCCGCTGCTCGGCAGGGTTGCGGGAGCCGACGGACTCAAAACCGGCCATACCGAGGAAGCGGGCTATGGCTTCACCGGCTCGGCCGAGCAGAACGGACGCCGCCTGATCATGGTCCTCGCTGGCCTCGGCAGCTTCAACCAGCGCATCGAGGAGAGCGTCAAGTTCATGGACTGGGGCTTCCGCGCCTGGAAGGCTCAGCCGCTGTTCGAGAAGGGCGAGAAGGTCGGCGAGGCGCAGGTGCAGCTTGGCGGGGAGGACAGCGTGCCGCTGATGGCGCCCCGCAACCTTGCCGTCACACTTCCCGCCGGGATCAACACCAGCAACGTTCGCGTGAAGGTGGTCTACCAAGGCCCGCTCAAGGCGCCGATCAAGCAGGGCCAGCATGTCGCGGACCTCGTCGTACAGACCGGCGATACGCCGCCGCAGAGCATGCCGCTGGTCGCCGCAGAGGCAGTCGAGGAAGCGGGCTTCTTCGGCCGGATGTGGGCGGGCCTCACATCACTCTTCGGCTAAGCCGAAAGGATGCGGAAAAGAGGACACCGATTTGCCGCGACACTTATGCGGCCACGATAGGTGCCGGGGCGCTTCATCAGCCTCGAAGGCGGGGAGGGGGCCGGCAAGTCGACTCAGCTGATGCGCTTGGCCGCATCGCTGCGTGAGCGGGGCATCGACGTGGTCGAGACGCGCGAGCCCGGAGGCAGCGCGGGCGGCGAAGCCATTCGTGCCTTGCTTCTCCAGGGAGAGGAGGATCGCTGGACGCCGGGCGCCGAGGCCCTGCTCTTTGCCGCGGCGCGGGCTGATCACGTCGCCAAGCTCATCAAGCCGGCATTGGCCGAGGGCAAATGGGTCCTCACCGACCGCTTCCTGGACAGCTCCATCGCTTACCAGGGCGGGGCGGGCGGGGTCGGCGCCGAGGCAATCCGCCAGCTTCACCAAATCGGGAGCGGCGGCTTCCTGCCCGACCGGACATTGCTGCTCGAGCTTCCGGCGCAGGCGGCGGCGGAGCGCGCCTCCCGCCGCGACGGAGGAGCCGGCGATCGCATCGGGTCGCGCGACGGCAAATATCACGGGCAAGTGGCGGCGGCCTTCCGCGCGATCGCCGCGGAGGAGCCCGACCGTTTTTGCATCATCGATGCGTCAGGACCTCCTGAAGCAGTCACCAACGCCATGCTCCGCGCGCTCCGGGACCTGCTGTGACGCCGCTGGTCGGGCACGATGCCGCCGTCGCCGCCTTCCGCGACAGCGTCGATTCAGGGCGACTGCATCACGCCTGGCTGATCAGCGGCACCGAAGGCATCGGAAAAGCGCTCTTCGCCGACAAGGCCGCTTTGCGCGTTCTCGCCAACGCGGCGGGGCCCGAAGTGGAGACGCCGGGGCTCGACGTTCCCGATGAGCACAGGATCGCGCGGCTCTCCTCCGCCGGCAGCCATCCGGATCTGATGCGCCTCCAGCGCCTGCCGAAGGACAATAGCGGCGAGCTTGCGCGAAGCATCACTGTCGATCAGGTGAGGAGCCTTCAGCGGCTCTTCTCCACGACGCCCGCGCTCTCCCCCTGGCGCGCGGTGATCATCGATTCGATCGATGATCTGGAGCGCTCCGCGGCCAATGCGCTCCTCAAGAACCTGGAAGAGCCGCCGCCCAACAGCTTGTTCCTGCTCGTCAGCCACTCGCCGGAGCGGCTGCTTCCCACGATCCGCTCACGCTGTCGGCAGCTTCGCCTGCTGAGGCTCGACGATGCCGCCATGGCGTCAGCGCTCCGCACCGCGCTCCCGGATGCGAAGACAAGTGAAATCAACGAGTTG
>JALYGI010000020.1 GCA_030777185.1 Pseudomonadota bacterium | reverse complement strand
ACCACGCCAAGGCAGTGGGGAAGGGCGCTCGGGCTTTGTTCTCGCCTGCCCTGGTGGATGGGCGACAGCGCCGGTCGGCTGTCGAGCGGGGACTGCGGCAGCCCAAGCTCAGGCAGCGTATCGGCCTCGCCTTCCATCCCATCTTCGATTTTCAAACCGGGCAGCTCCGCGCGCACGAAGCACTGGCCCGCTGGAGCGATGAGGCGCTGGGCGTGATCTCGCCCGCCGAGTTCGTGCCGATCGCCGAACAGATCAACTTGGTGGAGGAATTGGGGGTCGAACTCCTGCGCAAAGCAGTCGACGAAGCGATCACCTGGCCCGAATCCGTCTGCCTTTCCTTCAATCTGAGCGCGGTCCAGCTCTGCTCGTCCGGCACGGCCGCAACGATCCTGTCGATCCTCGAGAACAAAGGCATGAGCCCCAAGCGGCTTCAGGTGGAGGTCACCGAGACGGCGCTGCTGCGCGATTTTGCCGCGGCGCGGGAGAATCTCGGCGCCCTCAAAGAAGCGGGAGCGCAGATCGTCCTCGACGATTTCGGCGCCGGCTTCGCCTCCATCTCCTATTTGCGCGAAATCCAGTTCGACGCGATCAAGCTCGATGGCGCACTGATCGCTTCCCGGTCCGATCCTCCGCTCAAGCGCAACCTGCTGGAGGGAGTGATCCGGCTATGCGGCTCGCTGGGCGTGCCCTGCATCGCCGAGCATGTCGAGAAGGAGGAGCAGCTGCGCTTCCTCTGCGACCTCGGCTGCACGGCGGGACAAGGCTATCTGCTCCAGCCGCCCGTCACACCCGAGGCAGCGCGGGAAATCGCCGGCGCAACCGGCGCGTTCCACCGGCTGAACGAGGAGCGGCCGCGCCGCTCCGCCTGAACCGATCAGATCCTATAGCGCGATCGCGACCGTCTTCAGCTCCGTATATGCTTCGATCCCATAGCGGCCGCTTTCTCGCCCGAAGCCGGATTGCTTGTAGCCGCCGAAGGGGAGCGACGTATCGGCGGCCGAATTGGTGTTTCCCCAGACCATGCCCGCCTTGAGCTTGGCTGCGAGCTTGTGCATCGCGGAGACGTCGCGGGTCCAGACCGAGGCGGCAAGGCCGTAGGTCGTGTCGTTCGCCTGGCGCGCAACTTCGTCGAGATCGTCGTAGCGCTGGGCGGCGAGGACGGGGCCAAAGATCTCCTCGCGGACCACGGACATTTCCGGCTTCACGTCGATGAGGATCGTCGGACTGACGAAATAGCCGTCTCCTCCGGGCGCTTCGCCGCCGTGGAACACCGAGGCGCCGGCTTTGCGGCCCTGGTCGATGTAGTTCATGACCCGGTCGCGCTGCTCGGTCGAAACGAGCGGGCCCATCATCGTGTCGGGCGCGAGGCTGGGCCCGACCTTGAACCTGTTCGCGGCCTCTGCGACGGCCTCAATCAAGCTGTCGAAGATGTCACGGTGCGCGTAAAGGCGCGATCCGGCGATGCAGACCTGGCCCGAATTGGCGAAGATCGAGCGCGCCGCGCCGGCTGCGGTCTTGGAGATGTCGACGTCGGGAAGAACGATGACGGGGGATTTACCGCCGAGCTCCAGCGTGACGCGCTTCAGCGTGTCGGTGGCCGTGCGATTGATGATCTTGCCGACTTCCGTCGATCCGGTGAAGGCGACCTTGTCGACCAGCGGCGAGCGGACGAGGCGGTCGCCGGCGGTTTCGCCATAGCCCGTCACTAGGTTGAACACGCCCGCCGGGAAACCCGCTTCGGCGACGAGGTCGGCGAGGCGGAGCGCGGTGAGGCTGGTCTGCTCAGCGGGCTTCAGGACCACGGTGCATCCCGCCGCAAAGGCAGGGGCGATCTTCTGCACCGCCATCATCAGCGGGAAATTCCACGGCACGATCTGGGCCGCAACGCCTACGGCCTCGCGCCGGACATAAGCGTGGAGTGAGCCGGTCGGGAACCCCGAAGGCTCGATATGCTCGCCGGCGATCTTGGTCGCCCAGCCCGCCATGTAACGCAGGGTCTGCACGCTCTTGGGCAGGTCGTAACCGGCCGAGGCAGAGCGGGGCTTGCCGTTGTCGATCGACTCCAGCTCGGCAAGCTCGGCGATATTGGCCTCGATGAGGTCGGCAAGGCGGCTGATCAGCCGCTCGCGCTGATAGGGGGACAGGCTCGACCAGCGGCCGTCGTCAAAGGCGGTGCGGGCAGCTTGAACCGCGCGGTCCACATCCTCGTTTGAAGCGTCGACAAAAGAAGCGATCTGCCGGCCGGTCGAAGGATCGTAGACGGGGATGGTGTTGTCCCCGGTCGAACGAACCCACTCGCCGTTGATGAACAAGGCCGGTTCGCGCCGGAGCAGCGACTGGATGCGCTCCGAATAAGCAGGCTGTGCGGAAATTCGGGTCATCTCGTTCATGGGACTCTCCTTTGCGGCGCCTATAGACCTTCCCGCTGTCCCGGCGAAGGGCTTCCCACCAAATCATTGCCTCGATCGTAGTTTGATGCGGCGCGACCGCCGGGGTCATGAGCGGTCCTTCGTTAACTCGGTTGCGAACTGACTCGTCTAGAGCGTTCGCAATGCACTGGCCGGCCTGGCGGCAAGCGCTGGCAGCGATCCAATGAGGCCGAGCAAGAGCGTGACGACAGCTCCAGCACCCAGCGTTGCGGCGACGATGCCCCAATCCGGCGCCCATTCCAGCTCCAGCACCTTCACCACCACATACCAGCCCGACCCGGCGCCGAGCGCGAAGGCGAACGCGCTGACGATAAGGGCAAGGGCGGTGAATTCGAGCGCCTGCGCGGAGAGGATTCGGGTCCGGGTGGCGCCGAGCAGCTTCAAGATCACGCTGTCATAGACACGAGCGCGTCGGGAGGCGGCGAGCGCCCCGACCAAAACGGCGATACCGGCCAGGATCGCGACCGACGCGGCGGAGCGGACGGCGACGGAGAGCTGGCTGAGCATGTTGGCGACAGCCTCAACCACGTCCTTGACGCGGATCGCAGAGACGGTCGGGAAGGTGCGGGAGACGGCGCGGGCAAAGGGCCGCTCCTGCGCTTCCGGCAAGGAGAGGGTGGCCATGAAGCTGTGGGGGGCGCTTTCCAGCACGCCAGGGCTGAAGACGATCACGAAGTTGAAGCCCATCGTGTCCCAATTGATCTCGCGAAGCGAGGCGATGGTCGCATCGATCTCGCGGCCGAGGATCGACACCGTCATGCTGTCGCCAATTGTGAGCCCAACGGCGCGCGCCGCCTCCGCGTCGAGCGATATGAGCGGCGGCCCCGAATAGTTTGCCGGCCACCATTTGCCCACCACCACCCGGCTGCCCTCAGGCACCGTCGCGGCATAGGTGAGACCTCGGTCGCCGCGCAGGAACCAGGCGCCTTCGGGGATCTCGCTCATTTCAGCAACGCGCTGGCCCTTGACCGCCACGACCGCGCCGCGCAGCGACGGGATAGTGACGAGATCGCCCTGCGGCGCTGCCTCGCGGGCGAGCGCCCGAAAGCGGGGGACGTCCTCAACGGGAATGTCGAGCATGAAGAAGCTCGGCGCCCTCGTCGGGATGGTGGTGCGGATCTGGCCCGAAAGGTTGGTTTCGATCACCGCCATGGTGGTGAAGAGGGTCAGGCCGAGGCCAAGGGCGACCACCAGTCGGCCCGTCTGAGCGCCCGGTCGATGCAGGTTGGCGAGGGCGAGGCGGAAGATGGGATTGCGCGGGCGAGGCAGCTTGGAGGCCGCCCAGCCGATGAAGCCGCCGAGCAGGGTGAGCAGCAGCACCAGGCCGATGGCGGCACCGATGAAGCCGGCGGCGAAGGCGCGCTCGCGCGCGGTCAGGATGGCCAGGGCGGCAATCAGGCAGGCCGAGAGCAATGCGCCCGCGAGTGCTGCGGGCGGTGGGCGGTGGAGCGGCTCGAGGCTGCCGCGGAAAAGCGAAGCGGCCGGAACAGTGCGGGCGCGGGCGAGCGGCAGGATTGCAAAGGTGAAAGCAATGAGGAGGCCATAGGCGGCGCTGGCGAGGAGCGGCGTCGGGTAGAGGCCGAGGCGCGGCGGGACGGGGAGCGCGCTTCCGGCGATCAGCGTCACGACCCAGGGAACGAGCGCGCCGACCAGGAGGCCGACGAGGACTGCGCCTGCGGCCACGAGGCCGATTTGGAGAAGATAGGAAAGGAAGATGGTGCGGCTCGTGGCGCCCAGCAGCTTCAGGGTCGCGATCGTGCCGCGCTTGGAATCGAGATGGGAGCTGACGCCGTTGCCGACCCCGATGCCTGCGATGATCAGCGCGGTGAGCCCGACAAGGGTGAGGAACTGGCCGAGCCGCTCGATGAAGCGCCGCGTCCCGGGTGCGCCGTTGGATCGGTCCTGCACCTGGTAGCCGGCATCCTTGAAGCGGGTGGCGAGCGTTTTGCTCGCCTGTTCCACGTCGGCGCCGGCTGGCAGCTTCAACCGGTATGCGTTGGTGTAGAGGCTGCCGGGCTGGACGAGGCCGGTGGCGGCAATGCCGGCGCGGTCCACGAGCGCGGTTGATCCGAGGGTGAAGCCCTGGCCCACTCTGTCCGGCTCCTCGGCGATGAAGCCGATGATGCGAAATTCGGAATTGCCGATCCGGATGCGCTCGCCAATGCGAACCGAAAGGCGGTCCGCAAGCTCCGGGCCGATCGCCACCTCGTTACCGGAGGGGCGGGCGGAAAGCGCGCCTTTGGCCAGCCGGAAGCTGCCGTACAGCGGATAGGCCGGGTCCACGCCCTTGAGCTCGACGAGCACGGACTCGGCGCCGTCCAGCCGCGCGGCCATGGCGCGCATGCGGGTGACGTGGGACAGCTCTCCCTGCCGGCGGAAAGCGGCGAGCTCATCCGGTGTCGCATCGCGCTGAGCGACAACAAGCTGGATATCGCCGCCTAGGATCGATTGGCCGCGCTCGGCCAGCCCCCCCACAATGGCGCTGGAGAGCGAGCCGACGCCGGCAAGCGCTGCAACGCCGAGGAAGAGACACACGGCGAGAAGGCGCAGGCCGGAAAGGCCGCCGCGCAGGTCGCGCAGCGCGAGACGGAGGGGCAGGTTCACGCCGCCCGCTTGTCCGTTGCGATCCGCCCGTCCTGCATCTCAAGCACCCGACCGCAGCGCGCGGCGAGGGCCGGATCATGGGTGATGACCAAGAGGGTGGCGCCGGTCGCCTTGTGCCGCTCGAACAGGAGATCGAGGATCGCCGCGCCCGTCCTCGCATCGAGATTGCCGGTGGGCTCGTCGGCGAAAAGGAGCTCGGGCCTGGGGGCCGTCGCGCGGGCAATCGCGACGCGCTGCTGCTCCCCGCCCGAAAGTTGCATTGGATAGTGGGTGAGGCGGTGGCCGAGGCCGACGGCCTGGAGCTCCCCTGCCGCGACCGGAAAGGCGTCACCGGCGCCGGAAAGCTCCAGCGGGACGGCGACATTTTCATGCGCTGTCATGGTCGGGAGCAGATGGAAGGCCTGCAGGACGATGCCGATCCGTCCCTGGCGGGCGCGGGCGAGGCCATCCTCGTCCAAGGCGGTGAAATCTGAGCCGGCGATGCGGATCGTGCCCGAAGTGGCGCGTTCCAATCCGGAAAGCACTGCCATCAGCGACGATTTTCCGGAGCCTGATGGGCCCAGAAGCGCAACGCTTTCGCCTTTCGCGACTTTTAGGTCGATGCCGCGGAGGATCTCGACGCGGGCCGCCCCGGTGCCGAGCGCCAGGGTGACATTCTCGGCGTCAATCACGTAGGAGCTGGTCATGAAGGAGAAGGAAGTCCGATGTCGTTCCGGGTTCCATATGGGGTGCTTCGGCTCATTGTCTATCTGGGCTTTGTGATGGCCGGGACCGCCGCGCAGGCGCAGGAGAGGGATGTCAACGTCCTCGCCTTCGGAGACAGCCTCACCGCAGGATACGGTCTCCCGCCGGGCCAAGGCTTTGTCCCGCAGCTCGAGGATACGCTGCGGCGGAACGGCATACGCGCGCATGTGATCAATGCCGGCGTGTCCGGAAATACGGCCGCCAATGGGCGCGCGCGGGTCAAGTGGACTTTGGACGGCCTCAAGGTGAAGCCGGACCTTGCGATCGTGGCGTTGGGCGCCAACGACATGCTGCGCGGCTATCCGCCTGCCCAGACGCGCGAGGATCTCGACTTCATACTCGCCGAGTTCAAGAAGCGCGGCATCTCGGTTCTCGTCGCCGGCATGCTGGCACCGCCAAATCTCGGCAGCCGGTACATGAACGACTATAATTCCATCTTCCCGGGCTTGGCTCGCAAATACGGAGCGCCTTTATACCCCTTCTTTCTCGCGGGCGTGGCGGGCATTCCGGCGCTTAACCTGCCCGACCGGGTTCACCCGAATTTCCAGGGCATCAAGCGGATGGTGAGCGGGATCGCGCCGACCGTGATGAAAGCCCTGGGGGCGCGCCCGGGTTAGGCACTGAGCTTCCCCCGAACTACATCAATGCGGCCTTTATAAAGCTAGAGGCTTGATTTTCCCGCAGCCTGGATGACGGCAAGCGGATCGACAGGTTCGGCCAGCTCTCCGCCAACGCGGCCGTTCTTCATCCAAAGGACAAGGCCGTTGATGCGCCCGGCACCGGGCAGGGTAAGCCAGACGCGTGAGCCCGGCTCGATGAGGGCTTCGGTTTCGGCCATGAAGCCGCGGCTGGAGATGTTGATGAGGCGGCCCTCGACGGCGTTCCTGCCGAGCTGGCGGAGCGCAACTTCAGCGGAGACGCTCGCCCGCGCCTCGCGCCGCCGCGGATCCACTTCCGCCTCAAGCGCAATCTTTGCATGTATCACCGGATGGCCCTTACTTTTCCTGACGCCCCGCCTGCGCATTGCGGCGGCCGCTTCCTATGCTGATAACGAACGGGCGTGCACTTGTCGTTCCGAGCATGCTTGCCCGGCATCATCCCAAAATGATCTCGTGCCCGAAATTGAGTCCGAGCTTGCCGTCCCGTACCCAGCGCACGAAGCCATGTATCTTCGTGCAATTCTCAAATTGGATCACCACCGCCTCGCCGATGCGCGGCATGATGTCGCATTCGATCATGGTGCCCCGCGCTGAGATGTTCGCCACCACAACCAAATAGTCCTGCCCGCGAAAGGTGATGACCGCGCGGTCGACGATATCCTCGAGGCGTTCTTCGCAGCGCTGATCCGCGATACGCGGCTGCATGCGCGGAACGATGTTCCCGTCGAGACCGAGCTTCCGTTTGTGCAACTCCATCCGCGTCACCCCGCTGAACCGGTATGAGCATGCACCAGAAAGGGTTACTGCATTCCTAGCGCCGGCGGCGAAATGCCGCGATAACGGCTCCGGGCGAGCACTTGCGATGAACTGCAGAGCCGAAATCAGGGTTTGGCTGGTGTCGGACGCGCCTGCCCCTCATTCTCCCAATAATAAGGCTGGCGACGGCGGGTGCCGGTCACCTCCTCGTTGAGCGTCGCCGCATCGTAGAGCCGGCCGTTGAGCATCACCCGCGCGATCTCGTCCGTATTCTGGATGTCGACCGTCGGGTCGGCGTTGAGGATCACGAGATCGGCGAGCTTGCCGGGTTCCAGCGAACCGATGTCACGGAAGCCGAGCGCGCGCGCGGGCGTGATCGTGCCGGCTTTCAGCGCTTCGATCGGAGTCCAGCCGCCGCGGACGAACGACCACATGTCCCAATGGGCGGCGAGGCCCTGCTGCTGCCCGTGGCCGCCGATCGAAACCGGGACACCGCGCTGCGAGAGGAGCTTTGCGGTGGCGGCGCTCACTTTGTCGACATAATCCTCTTCCGGGGCTTTGACGACGCGAACGAGCTCGGGGTTGAGCACGTCGGCCGGCACATGGCGGGTGAGGAGCGGGTGGCGGAAGACTTCGCTCTGACTGATCCAGTAGGGCTCAGCCCCGAGGCCGCCATAAGTAACCCCGAGCGTGGGCGTGTAGCCAACCTTTGTGCCGCCATAGAAATCGAGCACGTCTTTGTAGAGCATTGCCTGCGGGATGTTGTGCTCCAGCGTGGTGTTGCCGTCGGCGATCAGCGCCATGTCCATCTCGAAAATCGAACCGCCTTCCGCGACCACGGCGATATTCTCGCGAAGCGCGGCGGCGACAACCTGCTGGCGCTGGTCGCGGCGCGGCTGGTTGTAGTTTTTGATCGAATGCGCGCCCTGCGCCTTCAGGCGGCGGATGTGGGCAAGGGCATCGTCCAGGCTGTCGATAACGGCGTAGCGGCCGGGCGAGCGGGCGCCGTAGACGATCTCCCCGGTCGAAAAGGTGCGAGGGGCGAGGATCACGCCGGCGCGCTGCATTTCGGCAGCCTGGAAGATCTCGCTCGACGTCGAAGATGGATCGTGGACGGTGGTGACCCCGAAGGCGAGGTGTGCCATCGCTTCCCAATTCTGCTGCGGGATGAGGTCGTCCTCCCCCTGCGAGCCGTGGGCATGGGCGTCGATAAGGCCGGGGATGATCGTCTTGCCCGTAACGTCGACCTGGCGGGCGCCGGCCGGGATGGCCACTTCGCCGCGGCGGCCGACCGCGCGAATACGGTTGCCGTCTACAATGATGACGCCGTCCTCGATGATGCCGCCCGCCTCGTTCGACATCGTGATCACCTTGGCGCCGACAAGCGCGACCTGCCCCTGCGGAACGTCGGCGCGGACCGGCATCGCCAGCGAGATGCCGCTGGTCGGCGGCGCATATTTGCCGCCGTCGGTGCGGATGACGGCGTTGGTGGTTGTGGAGTAGAGCGTCGGTCCGAGGCTCCAGCCGAGCGTGCCCGAGCTGCCGGCCCAGTGGAGATACTGGCCGCCGATGCCAGTCGCCTTGACGGTCGGAAGCTGGGTGCCCTTGGCGCCGACATCGAGCGTCTTGGCGCCCGCGAAGAAGGGAGCGATGAAGACATTGTAGTTCTCGCGAAAAGCAAGGTGATCGCCGGTCGGCGCCACCTGATATTCGACCACCATCTCGCCCTGCGCGTGGGTGCGCCGGTCCTTGCCATTCATGTCGACGCTGATCAGCTTCAGCTTTTGGTCTTCGCTGACCTCCATGTAGACGCGGTCCGCGGCAGCGCCGAAATGCGGGTTGCCGCCTTCGCGAGTGAGGCGGGTGGCCTCGCCGCCGGCTGCAGGGATGCGGAACACGCCCTTGTCCTGCGACCAGCGGTCGGAGGTAAGCTCGCCACCCCCGCCGCGGACGAAGACGATCGTCTGGCCGTCGGGCGAGAAGCTCGGGCGGCGGTAGTGGCCAGGCATGCGGGTGACGGTGCGCACGTCGGAGCCGTCGGCGTTCATCGTCCGAATTTCGCCGAGCCGCTGGTCGTTCCAGCTGACGAAGACGATCCGGCTGCCGTCCCGCGACCATGACGGATCGAGCTGGAAATCGCCGTCATTGGCGGTGAGCTGGCGCGGCGCGCCGCCGGCCCCTTCCTTCGAGTAGAGGCGACCGAGACTTTCGAAAACCACGCGGCGGCCATCCGGCGAGAGGCTCGCAAAGCGCGGCATCTTGGTCGTGAACGTTTCAGAGAAGACGTCCACCTGTGGCCGCGGCGGATCGATTACGTCCCGGCTATCCGACACCTGGAACGGGATTTCGGCGGCGCCGCTGCCGTCCGAATTGACGCGGCGGATCCTGCCGCCCGCCCAGAAGATGATTGAGCGGCTGTCCGGCGTCCAATCCATGTTCGGATAGACGCCGTGGACCGCCCAGGTCTCCTGCAGGTCCTGATCGAGATTGTCATAGATCTTGCGCTCTTCGCCCGAGCGCAGATCTTTGACGTAGAGCTTCGACTTGGCTCGCTCGCGGTGAACATAGGCGAGATAGCGGCCGTCGGGTGAGGGCGTCGGGCGGACGGCGCCGCCCGGGCCGCCAGCAACCGTGGTGCGCTCGGCGGTCTTTAGATCGTAGCGCTCGATCGCGAAAACCTGCTGGTTCGAATTCTGCGCATATTCGAAGATGTCGCCGGGGGTCGTGTTGCGGCTGAAATAAATGGCGTCGCCTGTGGGCGTGAACATCGGCTCGCCGAGCTCCTTCTGGAACCGCGGGTTCGGCCGCTCCACGAGGGCCACACCATTGCCGCCCGCCACGTGGTACATCCAGATCTCGCCGGTGCCGAGCGAACGTTGGGTAGTGAAGTGCTTGCGCGCGGCGATATATTTGCCGTCCGCGCTCCAGGTCGGGTTGTTGAGAAGCGTGAAAGTCTCCTTGGTGAGCGGGCGGCGGTTCGAGCCGTCCGTGTTCATCAGCCAAATATTCTCCCCGCCGCCGCGATCGGAGGTGAAGGCGATCTGCCGGCCGTCAGGCGAAAAGCGGGGCTGGGTCTCATAGGGCATGCCCGCCGAGATGCGGGTCGCGCGGCCGCCGGCGATCGGGACCGTGTAGACGTCGCCGAGCAGATCAAAGGCGATCGTCCGCCCATCCGGACTGACGTCGAGGTTCATCCAGGTGCCCTCGCTGACGTTGATCGGCACCTGACGCATCTTCATGCCCGGAGGGGCGGCGACATCCCACTTCTTTTCCTCCTTCCTGTCTTGCGCAAGCGCGGCGGAGGACAGGAGGACAAGCGTAAGTGCTGCAATTCCCTTGATCATTTTGGGGTCTCCGGCCGGGAAACGGCTTGGAATCGAGTGGGGCGTCGGGCCGAAGCGTTGCAACATCATGGGCGAAGCCGCAAGGCCCAGGGTCCGCGCACCCGACGATGCTCGCGGCAGTGCCAGAACGGGATTCTCAATAACCTGCTTTAAACAGGCCGGTTTGACTCGGAACCGCGCCCGCGCTGCGTCGGTTCGTTACTCAACCGTTAGGAAAAACAGGGTTGAGGCTTGATGACGAAATCATCCACGAACAGCGGCGCTTCGAGGCTCGAGATGTGGGGCGGCGTCGAATGTACCGTTGTTCGCGTCGGCGATGACTATCGCGACCAGAGCGAGGAAACCGGCCATAGCTACCGCAGGGACGATATCGACCTGATCGCCGATCTCGGCGTCACCACCGTTCGCTATCCGATACTCTGGGAGAGCATCGCGCCGGACAGTTTGGATGATCTCGATTTTTCCTGGACGGACGAGCGGCTGGCCATGCTGCGGGAACGCGGCATAAACATCATTGGCGGCTTGCTCCACCATGGCTCGGGGCCGCGATATACCGAGCTGCTCGATCCGGAATTTCCGCAGAAGCTGGCCGCATATGCGGCGAAGGTCGCGGCGCGATACCCCTGGATCAAGATGTGGACTCCGGTGAACGAGCCCCTGACGACGGCGCGCTTCTCCGCCCTTTACGGCCATTGGTATCCGCACGCGAAGGATTATTCCCTGTTTCTTCGCGCGCTCGTCAACGAGTGCAAGGGGACGCTCGAGGCGATGCGGGCAATCCGCAAGATCATTCCCGACGCCCAGCTCGTCCAGACCGAGGACATGGGCAAATGCTTTTCGACGGCCCCGCTCCGGTACCAGGCCGATTTCGAGAATGAGCGGCGCTGGCTGAGCCTCGACCTCCAGTGCGGCATGATAGACCCCAAGCACAAGATGCACCGGTTGCTGATCGGCGCGGGCATCGGTTGGGAGGAGATCGAGGATTTCGCGGGCGGAGAGGCGAAGCCGGACATCCTCGGCATCAACCATTATTTGACGAGCGAACGCTTCCTGGACCATCGAATCGATCTTTATCCGGGCCATGAGGTCGGCGGAAACGGGCGCGACACCTATGTCGATGCCGAGGCGGTGCGGGTGAAAAGGTGCGACGGGGACACTGGCTTTGCACCGCGGCTGCGCGAGGTCTGGGAGCGGTATCGGCTTCCCATAGCAATCACCGAGGTCCATCACGGCTGCCACCGCGACGAGCAATTGCGCTGGTTCGTGGAGGTCTGGAAAACGGCGGAGCAGCTTCGAGAGGAGGGCGTGGACCTTCGCGCCGTCACCATCTGGTCGATGTTCGGCAATGTGGATTGGCGCTTCCTTCTCACGCAGAAGAAGGGCTTCTACGACACGGGCGCCTTCGACGTGCGTGGCGGCACGCCGCGGCCGACAATCGTCGCCAAGGCGGCCAAGGCGCTCGCGCACGGGGAGGATTTCGATCACCCTGTACTGGATTCACCCGGCTGGTGGCGCCGACCGCCGCGGCTCTACCCCTGGAACGGGCGCTGCCGCACGATGGAATGGGGAGGGCGAAAGCTCCTCATCACCGGCGCGACTGGCACCCTCGGCAATGCTTTCGCCAAGGTCTGCGAGGAGCGGGCGCTCCCTTTTTGCCTTACCACCCGGGAAGAGGTCGATATCTGCGACGAAGGGTCCATTCGTGCGGCCATCGCGCGCCACAAGCCCTGGGCGATCATCAACACGGCAGGGTTCGTCCGGGTCGCCGATGCGGAACGGGAACGGGAGGCGTGCCTCAAGTGGAACGCGGAAGGCCCGGCCAAGCTCGCCGCAATCTGCTCCGAAGCGGGCATAAAGCTGGTGACCTTCTCGTCGGATCTGGTGTTCGACGGGCAGCTCGGCCGCCCTTATCGCGAGGACGATCCGGTCGCTCCGGCGAACGTCTACGGGCTCAGCAAGGCCAGGGCGGAAAAGCATGTGCTCGCCGCGCTTGAGGATGCGTTGGTCATCCGCACCAGCGCCTTTTTCGGTCCTTGGGACAAGTATAATTTTGCGTGGAACACGCTTGAGGCGCTCGCCCGCGGCGAGCCGGTGCGGGCGGGGCGGAACACGGCGGTCTCACCGACTTATGTGCCGGATCTCTGCCATGCCACGCTCGATCTGCTGATCGATGGCGAGAAGGGCATCTGGCACCTGGCGAACCAGGGCAAGCTCAGCTGGCACGAATTCGCGACTCAGGTCGCAGAAGGCGCCGGCTACGATCCGTCGCAGGTGCTGCCGATCGAAGACGCCCCCGCGAACACCGCCCTCACCAGTTCGCGAGGGATCATGCTCCGTCCGGTCGAGCAGGCGATCGAAGACTATCTTGGGTCGGTAGGAGAACGGGCCGAGGAGCCGTTCAAGGTCGACGTGGCGGCGGAGTAGCCTAGACGCGGTTGTAAAACGGGCAGTCAGAGGCCATTAGCGGCCAATGCTTTCTCAACGAACGCGGTACACAATCCGGGCGCTGCTGCACCTCGCCGACCGCTATGGCGAGGGACCGGTTCAGCTGTCCGAGATCGCAGAGAAGCAGAATATCCCCGCCAAGTTCCTGACGGTGATGCTTTCCAGCATGCGGCGGGCGGGCCTCGTCGAGACCATGCGGGGCCGGGAGGGCGGCTATTGGCTGGCCAAGCCGCCTGAGCAGATCAGCTATGGCGAGATCGTACGGTTGACGCGCGGATCGCTCGGCCTGCTCCCCTGCGCCAGCCGGCTCGCCTATCAGCAATGCACCACATGCATCACCGAGGAGAAATGCCGCCTCCACCGGGTGATGCTGATGGTGCGGGATGAGACCGCGCGAATTCTCGACGGCCTCAGTCTCGCCGATCCCGTTCCCGTTGAAACGATGGCGGAGCCGCGGCTTTGAGCCGTCTTACCGTCGCCGTCATCGGCGGCGGCTATTCAGGCACTCTGCAAGCGATCCAGCTCCTCCGCCGCGGCGCCGTGGTGACGCTGATCGAGCGGGCGGAGCGGCTGGGGCGCGGGATTGCCTACAGCACGCCTCACGCGGATCATCTTCTGAATGTGGCAGCGGGAAGGATGAGCGCCTTTCCGGACGAGCCGAGTCATTTCGCAGATTGGCTTGCGGAGCGGGGCGGGGGCGGCCCCGCCGACTTCGCGCAGCGCAAGCTCTATGGTGCCTATCTCGAAGAGCTGCTCGGCCTCGCATCCGCCGAAGCGGGGGATCGACTTCGGATCCTTGGGCAAGAGGCGGTCGACATCGTCTCGTCCGGGGGACGCGAGATCGTGCGCTTGCGGAATAGCGCCAGCATCGAGGCGGACAAGGTGATCCTCGCGCTCGGCAATCTCGAGCCCGATGTCCCGCGCGGGATTGCGCCCGAGCTGCGGTCGGACGGCATCTACGTTGCTGATCCCTGGGCAAGTGACATCGCTGCCGGCATCGGCGATGCCGATACGGTCCTTCTGATCGGCACCGGCCTTACCGCGATCGACGCGGCGCTGATCTTGGACAGCGCCGGATTTAGGGGGCGAACGCTCGCCATCTCCCGGCGTGGGCTGGTGCCGCGCGCGCATTCGGCTGCGGGCAGACACGCAGCGGGTCTAGACGCGGTGCCTGAGCTTAAAGGTTCGGAGCTCGTCCGCTTCGTTCGCCAGGAGGCGGGCAGGCTTGGGTGGCGGGCAGCGGTGGACCAGCTCCGCCCGGTGACCCAGCCGCTCTGGGCAAGATCGAGCCCCGAGCAGCGCCGCCGGTTCCTTCGGCATCTTCGCCCCTGGTGGGACGTTCACCGGCACCGCATTGCGCCCTCGATCGCCGAGCGGATGGAAGGGATGGGGCGGGACGGCAGACTTGCTTTCGCATCCGGCAAGATCGTCTCGATTTCCCCCCAGAAGCGCGGCGCCGCCGCGGTCGAGTGGCGGCCGCGCGGCAGCGACATGGTCGAACGGCTCGAGACCGCGCGGATCGTCAACTGCACCGGGCCCCAAATGGACATTGCCCGTGCCGGGGAGCCGCTGCTCGACCGGCTGCTCGAGACCGGCCGCATCCGGCCCGACGTCTGCCGGATCGGGATCGACGTCGATGCCGAAAACCGCACCCTCGACAGCCGGGGGTACGCATCGCCAAGCCTCTATGCAGTAGGGCCAATGACGCGAGGCGCCGTTTGGGAGATCGTTGCGGTTCCGGACATCCGGGGTCAGGTGCAGGTGCTGGCGAGCCGGTTAACCGGGTCGGGCTGACGGTTCAGCTGAACCTCCCGTCACGGTTCAGACTACGATCCGGAACAGCGCGCCGCCGATCTCGCTCTTGAGGAGGGTGATCGAGCCTTGGTGGGCGAGCACCACCTGGCGGGCGAGGCTGAGGCCTACGCCGGTGCCCTTTGCCTTAGTGGTGAAGAAGGGAAGAAAGATGTCCTGCGCAAGCGTTTCGGGAACGCCCGGGCCGTTGTCCGAGACGTCGATCTGGATCCTTCCGCTTGGGCTGGACGAAACGCGCATGGTGACGGCCGGCCGCTCGCTATGCCCGCGGGCAGCGTCGGCACCGTTGCGCAGCAGATTGATCAGGACCTGGCACATCAGGTCCGGATCGACATCGATCATCAGCTGATCGCCGAGGACGAGAACCTGGAAATCCAGCCCCTCGGCGTCGCCGCTCGCGACGAACAGCGCTTCCAGCTCGCGCGCCCAGGGGAGCAATTCGAACTGGCGGCGGCGGACGTTGGGCGTGCGGCTGATCTGGCGGTAACTCTCGACGAAGTGCATCACCCCCTCGGCGCGCCGCGCCAGCCGCTCGACCGCCGCGCGGGCATCGCAAATATCGGGATCGTCGCCCTTGTCGGCCGCGACCATCAAGGCGGCCGCGCTCTGGGCGAGCGAGGTGACTGGCGTCATCGAATTCATGATTTCGTGGGTGAGCACCCGGATGAGATCGCTTTGCGCCGCGATTTCAACGGCGTTGAGCTCGCCCTGGATCGGCTGCACCGCCACCGCCTTCACCGTTCCGAGAAGGCGGTTCACCAGGGCGGTACGAACGATCGCTGTTTGAGGCGCGCCATCGATCATGATGGGCACGAGGCGCGGACGCCCAGGCGGGTTTTCCTCGAGGCAGTCCGCAAAAACGTCGCCATATTCGCGGAAATCCTCGATCCTGATGCCAGTGTGCCGCGTCAGGAGGCGGCGGGCGGCCTTATTGGCGAGATCGACCCGGCCCGAAAAATCGATGGTGAGGAGAGGGGTTGGTGCATCGTCGAGGACGGCTTCGAAGAAGCGATTATCATCGGTAAGGCGGTGCCGCTCCTCACGCAGCCGCTTGATCCCCTGGTCCAGCGCGTCACCGAACTCGCTGAAGCCGCTGCCCTCGTTCAAGAGCGTGAAATTCTGCGAAAGGTCGCCGAAGCGCACCGCCTCGACGAAGCGGGCAAGCTCGACATTGGTGCGCTGGATGTAGCGCCAGAGCCCTGCCGTCGCCCCGATGAGGAGAAAGCCTGCAAGCACGCGTGCGGCGCCGAGCCCCTCGATCGTCAGGGAGTAGACAAAGGCAAAAGCGGTCAGCAGCAGCAGCGCGACGCGCCACAGCAGGCCGATGATGAAGCGGCGTTTAAAGCCCATGCTTTTCCATGCGCCGGTAGAGCGAGGCGCGGGTGAGGCCAAGCTCGGCGGCGGCGAGCGAGATATTGTAAGCGTGTTTTTTGAGGGCCGCCTCAACCATATGCTTTTCGGCACGGTCGAGGTTTAGATCGTTGGCGACGATCGGCACCGTGGGCGCGGACATTCTGGGCATCGGCGTCCGCGACAGCGAGAAATCCTCGACCGTGAACTCCTCTTCTCCCGCCAGGATCACGGCGCGCTCGGCGGCGTGCCGGAGAGCACGGACATTGCCTGGCCAATCATAGGCGACAAGCGCGGCGGCGACGTGGTCGGGAAGCCTCCGCACCGGCTTGCCGTATTTGCGCGAGTAGAGCCCGACATAATGATCGATGAGGAGCAGGATGTCCTCGCGCCGGTCGCGCAGCGCGGGAATCTCGATCTCGACCGTGTTGAGCCGAAAGAGCAGATCCTGCCGAAACAGGCTCTCGTCGTTCAGCCGTTCGGGCGGAAGGTTGGTTGCCGCGATCACGCGGACGTCGATCGGGACGGGCTTGTTGGCGCCGACGGGGATCACCTGCCTCTGCTCGAGAGCAGTGAGGAGCTTCGGCTGGAGGTGCAAGGGCAGATTGCCGACTTCGTCGAGGAACAAAGTCCCGCCCTGCGCGGCCTGGAGCCGGCCGATGCGGTCGCCGCGGGCGTCGGTGAAGGCGCCCTTCACATGGCCGAACAATTCGGATTCGAACAGATTTTCGGCCACCGCTCCAAGATCCAGGGAGACCAGAACCTGGTCGGCGCGTCGGGACTTGCGATGGATCTCGCGTGCAACGAGCTCCTTGCCGGTGCCGTTCTCGCCCAGGATGAGGACATTCGCCTCGGTTGGGCCAGCCCTGTCGATCAGCGAATAAACACGAGCAATGCCCGGCGAGGTGCCGAGGAGGGGCGTCTCCCCCCCCGCGGCCGGCGCCGTTACCGCAGCGGCGCGTTTGCGCTCCGTCACCGCCTCTTCGCGCGAGTTGCGGAGCGCCGCGGCGGTGCGGACCGTGGCGAGCAGGCGCTCGTTGGACCAGGGCTTGGAGACAAAATCGGTGGCGCCGCGCTTCATCGCCTCGACGGCGATCTGGATGCCGCCATGCGCCGTGATCATCACCACGACCGCCTCCTGATCCCGCTTCAGGATTTCGCCAAGCCAGTGAAAGCCCTCCGCAGCATTGGTGGCGCCGCGGCCGAAATTCGCGTCGAGCAGGATGACGTCGGGCCGCTCGCCGTCCATCGCCGCGAGCGCCTCGTCGGGGGACTGGAAGGTGGCGACATCGCCGAACATGTCGCGCAGCAGAAGCCGCGCGGATAATAGGATGTCCGGATCGTCATCGACGACCAGGCAACGACCAAATGGCTTTCCCCTCACCACTGGCTTTTCTCCTAAAGCCTGTTCGAGGGGCTACAAAACAAAAAGCGTGCCAACAGCGGTCGAGGCGTCCGCCAGCGAACAGGCTTTGTCCGAAAGCGAACAGCCGAATGGTAAGGACCGCTCAAGCAGTCCCGGAGAAAGCCTTGGAAAACCGCCACTTCATGCGCTTGGCACGAGCCGTGCTGAGTGAGCCGGTGGGACGAACAACCAATTTCGGGGAGAAACATGATGACGAATACGCAAACGATATTGGGCGCCTTTGCCTGGTCCACGATTGCCGCCACTCTCATGCTGATCACCCTTGCGCCGGTAAATGTCGAGCAGCCGGCGCCGATCGAGCTCAGCGCAAGCACAGCCGCCGCACCGGCCCAAGCCGCGCTCTGATCCAGTGAAGGGGGGAGTGTCCGCAGACGAACAATCAATGTCCGGAAACGGACAGCGAATTGTGTGCCGTCCGGCCAGACTCCCCGCTTCGTCCTCGCATTCTGATGGCATGATGGTTGCTATAAAGGTGCCGGAGGGACAGCGATGGGCGTGATCAGGATGCAGGCGGGCGAAACCGAGGGGCGGGCCCATAGCGGCGGCGGGATGGACAAGGTCGTCGCGCGAAAAGGCCTCCCGAAGCAGGTCAAGATCGGGATCGGAGCCGCGCTCGTGCTGATCGCGGCACTCGTCTTCTACATGATGGCGCCGACCGCGGACACCCAGACGGTGGCTGCCGACCGGGTCACCATCTCCACCGTCGAGCGGGGCCGCTTTGACGATTTCCTGCCGCTGCGGGCGCGAGTCACGCCGCTGGTGACGGTGTATCTCGACGCGGTCGAAGGCGGCCGGGTGGAGAAGGTGCTCGTCGAAGACGGATCCATGGTCCGGCAGGGGCAATTGCTCGCCGTGCTTTCCAACTCGGACCTGCAGCTGAACCTGCTCGCCCGCCAGACCGAGGTGTCGCGAGAAATCAACTCGATGCGCAGCCAAGAGCTCGCGCTTGCCCAGACGCAGATGCAGGACCAGCGGGCAGTGATCGAGGCTCAGCTCGCTGCCGACAAAGCGAGGCGCCAATATGAGGTGCAGAAGCCGCTGGTGCAGAAGGGGTTCGTCCCGGGCAAGGTGTTCCGCGATAGCCAGGACGAATATTTGTCGAACCAGCGTCGCGCCGAAGTGCTTCGCCGCGCCCAAGCCGTAAACCAGCGGCTGCAGACGAGCCAGCTCGCTCAGTTGCGCGCCTCGAACGCCTCGCTCAACGCCAGCCTCGGCATCGCCCGGGCTACGCTCGATGCGCTCAATCTGCGCGCCCCTGTGACGGGGCAGCTTACCGCTTTCTCCATACAGGTCGGCCAGTCGTTGAACCGCGGCGAGCGGCTCGGCCAGATCGACAGCGCCGGGCGCTCCAAGCTGGTGGCGCAGGTCGACGAATTCTATCTCGGCCGGGTTCAACCGGGCCAGGTCGCGACCGCCGATTGGGGCGGCAAGACTTACCGGCTGAAGGTCGCCAAAATCTATCCGCAGGTGCGCAACGGCACGTTCGAGGTGGACTTCCACTTCGTCGGGCCGGAGCCCGGCGACATCCAGCGCGGCCAGACGCTGCAGACCAAGCTGACGCTCGGCGATCCCGCGCCGGCTTTGCTGATCCCCAACGGCGCCTTTTACAACGAAACCGGCGGCGCCTGGGTCTTCGTGGTGACGCCCGATGGGTCCAAGGCGATCAAGCGCCAGGTCCGGCTCGGCCGCCGCAACGCCGATTACATCGAAGTGCTCGAAGGGCTGGAGCCCGGCGAGCGGGTGCTGACCTCGCCCTATACCGGGTTTGCCGACAAGGATCGGCTCGACCTTGAGACGAAATGAAGGAGCAAGCCGATGCTGAGCATGCGTGACTTGTCGCGGGTCTACCGCACCGAAACCGTCGAGACGACCGCGCTCGACGGGATCAACCTCGATATCGCTGAGGGGGAGTTCGTCGCCGTGATGGGCCCGTCGGGTTGCGGGAAATCGACCC
>JALYGI010000019.1 GCA_030777185.1 Pseudomonadota bacterium | reverse complement strand
CAGCGCCGTCGTGTTGCGCTTCGAAGCCCCAAAGACTGAAGCAAAGCGGCTTGAGTGCATAAGGCGCAAAATGCCTGAAGGGACCACTTTGAGCGAAACGATCGTACCCGCCGATGCCTAAAAGAACAGACATCTCCTCCATCCTCATCATCGGTGCCGGCCCGATCATCATCGGGCAGGCGGCGGAATTCGATTATTCGGGGACGCAGGCCGTGAAGGTGCTGCGCCAGGAGGGGTATCGGACCATTCTCGTCAATTCCAATCCGGCGACGATCATGACCGATCCGGAGCTCGCTGACGCCACCTATATTGAGCCGATCACGCCCGAATTCGTGGCCAAGATCATCGAAAAGGAGCGGCCGGACGCAGTGCTGCCGACCATGGGCGGGCAGACGGCGCTCAACACGACGCTCGCTTTGTTCAAGGACGGCACGCTCGGCAGATACGGCGTCAAGATGATCGGCGCCGACGCGGATGCGATCGAGAAGGCCGAGGACCGGCTGAAATTCCGCCAGGCGATGGACCGGATCGGGCTGGAATCGCCCCGCTCGGCGATCGCCCACAATATCGATGACGCGATGACGGCGCTCGGCGCGATCGGCCTTCCCGCCATCATCCGCCCGAGCTTCACCCTGGGCGGCACCGGCGGCGGCATCGCCTATAACCGCGAGGAGTTCGTCGAGATCGTCACCAGCGGTCTTGACGCCAGCCCGACGACGGAAGTGCTGATCGAGGAATCGGTGCTCGGCTGGAAAGAGTATGAGATGGAGGTCGTGCGCGACCGCAACGACAATTGCATCATCGTCTGCTCGATCGAGAATGTCGATCCGATGGGCGTCCATACCGGCGATTCCATCACGGTCGCGCCGGCGCTGACGCTGACCGACAAAGAATATCAGATCATGCGTAATGCCTCGATCGCGGTGCTGCGTGAGATCGGGGTGGAGACGGGGGGCTCGAACGTGCAGTTCGCCGTCAATCCCGCGGACGGGCGGCTGGTCGTCATCGAGATGAACCCGCGTGTCAGCCGCTCCTCGGCGCTCGCCTCCAAGGCGACCGGTTTTCCGATCGCGAAGGTCGCGGCCAAGCTGGCGGTCGGCTACACGCTGGACGAAATCGGGAACGATATCACCGGCTGCACGCCCGCCTCGTTCGAGCCGACGATCGACTACGTCGTCACGAAGATCCCGCGATTCACCTTCGAGAAGTTCAAGGGCGCGGAGCCTTCATTGTCCACCGCGATGAAATCGGTCGGCGAAGTGATGGCGATCGGGCGGAGCTTTCACGAGAGCCTGCAAAAGGCGCTTCGCGGCCTTGAGACCGGCCTTATCGGGCTCGACGGCGTCAAGGCGCTGTACGGCGCTCCGCGGGCGGAGATCGAGGCCGCGCTCGCCCGGCCGACTCCGGACCGCCTGCTGGTGGCCGCCCAAGCGCTGCGGGAGGGCTTCACCGTCGGGGAGGTCCACGACATCGCCAAATATGATCCCTGGTTCCTGGAGCGGATCAAGGAGATCGTGGACGCCGAGAACGGGATCGCGAGCGAGGGGCTGCCGAACGATGCAGCGGGCATGCGGCGCCTCAAATCGATGGGTTTCTCGGACCGCCGCCTCGCGGAGCTGGCGCTGCTCTCCGCGGGCCTTCGCGGCGGCGCGCACAAGGTCCGCGCCCGCGGCCATGGGCTGATTCACGATATGGTGCGGGCGATGGTCGGAGCGACCACCGAAGACGAGGTTCGCGCGCTCCGTCACAGCCTGGGTGTCCGCCCCGTGTTCAAGCGCATCGACACGGTCGCGGCCGAGTTCGCGGCGCGAACGCCCTATATGTATTCGACCTATGAGGCGCCGAGCTTCGGTGAGGCCGAGGACGAGAGCCAGCCATCCGAGCGTCGCAAGGTGGTGATCCTGGGCGGCGGACCGAACCGGATCGGGCAGGGAATCGAATTTGACTATTGCTGCTGCCATGCCGCCTACGCGCTCGGGGCGAAGGATCAGGGGGGCGCCGGCTTCGAGACGATCATGATCAATTGCAATCCGGAGACGGTCTCCACCGACTACGACACTTCGGACCGGCTCTACTTCGAGCCCCTGACGATCGAGGACGTGCTCGAGATCCTGCACGTGGAGCAGTCCCGGGGCGAGCTGGTCGGCGTCATCGTCCAATTCGGCGGTCAAACCCCCCTGAAGCTCGCCGCGGCGCTCGCCAGGGAGGGGATCCCCATCCTCGGCACCTCGCCCGACGCGATCGATCTGGCCGAGGATCGGGAACGGTTTGCAGCGCTGGTGGACAGGCTCGGGCTCAAGCAGCCGGCCAACGGCATGGCACGAAGCCGCGAGGAGGCGATCGCGGTTGCCGACCGGATCGGATATCCGGTGCTGACCCGCCCCAGCTACGTGCTTGGCGGCCGCGCGATGGAGATCGTCGACGGTCCAGCGCAACTCGACGACTATATCGTTACCGCCGTTCAGGTCTCCGGCGACAGCCCGGTGCTGATCGACAAATATCTGCGCGACGCGATCGA
>JALYGI010000018.1 GCA_030777185.1 Pseudomonadota bacterium | reverse complement strand
CATCGAAGTGGCCTAGAATCAGTGGGTTAGCTGCTCCATCGAACCGATCAACCGCCGCGCGGAAAACCAGGCCTCTGGTGGCAAAATCCCGAGAGGCGCGGCTTATTCGCCTCCACCGCTGAAGAGCTTGCCCGGGTTCAGGATCCCCCGCGGGTCGAGCGCCTCTTTCAGGCGGCGCATCAGAAGCACGGCTTCGGGCCCATGTTCGCGAAGCAGCGCGCCTTGCTTGCCGATGCCGATGCCGTGTTCGCCTGAGCAGGTGCCACCGACGGCAAGTGCGTGCTCGACCATCGCCTCGTTGATCTCGCGGGCACGTGCCCAGGCGCGCTCATCGTCGGGCGGCAGCACGAAGAAGACGTGGAAGTTGCCGTCTCCGACATGGCCGAGAATGGGTGCGATCAGCCCCGCCTCCTCGACTCGGGCCTGGACCTGCCCGATCGCATCGGCAAGGCGCGAGATCGGCACGCAGACGTCGGTGACCCAGGTCACTGCATTCGGAAGCATGGCGCGGGCTGCGGGCAGCGCCTGATGGCGCGCCTTCCACAGCCGGGACCGCGCCTCCGTCTCCACCGCACGCGCCAGCGCTCCGCCCCCCAAACCGGAACCGATCGCCTGCACCATCTCCAGCTGCTCGCGAACCGACGCATCCGAGCCGTGCAGCTCGAGGAAAAGGGTCGGCTGCTCCGGAAGGTCCAGATGGGAATGGAGGTTGCAGGCGCGGATCGCGGCTGCATCGAGCAACTCCATGCGCGCAACGGGAATGCCGGCTTGTATGGTGGCAATAACCGTCTGGACCGCGCCGTCCAGGGTATCGAAGGGCCAGGTGCCGGCGAGCACGGCTTCAGGCTGGCCGTGCAGCCGAAGCGTCGCCTCCACGACGATGCCGAGCGTTCCTTCGGAGCCGACGAACAGATGGGTCAGATCGTATCCGGCGGACGACTTACGGGCGCGGGTGCCGGTCCGCACCAGGGTCCCGTCGGCCAGCACGACCTTCAGCGCCAATGTGTTCTCGCGCATGGTGCCGTAGCGCACGGCATTGGTGCCGCTTGCGCGGGTCGCGATCATGCCGGCCATCGTCGCGTTGGCGCCAGGATCAACGGGGAAGAACAGCCCCGTCGTCCGCAACTCGGCATTGAGCTGCTCGCGCGTGACCCCCGGCTCGACCACGCAAAGCATGTCTTCGGGATGGATCTCCAGCACGCGCGTCATGCCCGACAAATCGAGGCAGAGGCCGCCCGCGACCGCCGCGGCATTGCCTTCGAGCGAAGTTCCTGCACCATAAGGGACGACCGGAAGCGACAGTTCAGCGGCCGCCCGGACGAGCCGCTGCACCTCCTCGACCGAAGCGGGGCGCGCCACCAAGTCGGGAAGATGTTCGCCATGATGGCCTTCGCTGCGCGCATATTGCGCGAGGGCAGCCGGACTGGTCAGCAGCCGCGGGCCGAGTTCGTCGGCAAAAGATGTCGCCAGCAACGCGCCGGCGTCTGCGGAGGCGAGACGTGTCGCTGCTATGCTCATCTTCGTCTCTCCACATCCATTCGGCCAGCATATCGAATGCTACCAGTCCATGACAACTTTCTGTAAAACTGCGACAATGGGGCGGAGTTGATGGCGTAGAGCAACGCTGTTAACTGGCCGTAGTGGTATTATCCCCCTGCCCGACGCCCTCGGCCATGCCTGGATGCTTGGTTTGACCGCCGCCGGCGAGACGCTCATGTTCGCCGAAGCTGCCGAGGCCGCCGCAGCGGCGGAGCGCCAGCTTGCCTGCTTTGGCGATCCGCTGGAGCGGCTGGGCCGGCGGCTGCGGGAACTCGATCCCCCCTTCGTGATCACCTGCGCGAGAGGAAGCTCCGATCATGCGGCGACCTTCGCCAAATATCTCATCGAAACCCGCGTCCAAACGCCGGTCGCCTCTCACGCGCCCTCCACCTCGTCGGTCTACCAAACCGCCTGGCGGAAGCTGAAGGGCGCGCTTTTTCTTGCCATTTCGCAATCGGGCCAAAGCCCTGACCTGATCCTCTCCGCCCGCTCGGCGCGTGATGCCGGAGCGCTCGTGGTCGCGCTCGTCAACGATCCCGCTTCCCCTCTCGCCGAGGTGGCGGAGCTGACGATCCCGATCCTGGCGGGCCCGGAACGGAGCGTTGCCGCCACCAAATCCTATATCGCTTCCCTCCTCGCCCTCGCGCAGCTCGTCGCCGCTTGGACTGAGGAGGAAGAGCTCGCCGATGCGCTGACCGGCGCCCCCCGCATTCTCCGCAATGCCTGGGCGCTTGATTGGTCGCCGGCGGTCGAACCCCTTTCCAAAAGCGCCGGCCTTTACGTGCTGGGGCGCGGAATGAGCCTCGGAATTGCTCAGGAGGCTGCGCTGAAGCTCAAGGAAACCTGCGGGCTTCACGCCGAGGCTTACAGCGCGGCCGAAGTGAAGCACGGCCCGATGGCGATCGTCGGCGCCGGCTTTCCGGTGCTGATGCTGGTGCCGAACGACGAGGCGCGCGATGCCTTCGAGCCGCTCGCCCGCGACTTCATCGAACGCGGCGCGCGGGTGATCCTGGCGGGCACGAAGGAGCCGGGCGCGCTGACGCTGCCCGTTTTGCCCGGTCTCCACCCGGTCCTGGCGCCGATCGCATCGATCCAGAGCTTCTACGGGCTTGCAGCAGAGCTCAGCCTTGCCCGGGGATTTCACCCGGACCGGCCGCCGCACCTCAGCAAGGTCACCGAAACGCGATGAGCGCCCTTGCGATCTGCGCCCCCCAAGTGCTGACGCGGTCCGGCCTCGAGAACGACCTTTGCGTCCTGATCGAGCGCGGAGCGATCGCTGCCATATTGCCGTCCTCGGACTGCCCGCCCGATGTTCCGCGGCGGGATCTCGACGGCATCTTGCTCCCCGGTTTCATCGATCTTCAGGTGAATGGCGGCGGCGGCGTGCTTTTCAACGACGAGCCGAACGTGGATGGGATTGCCGCAATCGCAAGCGCGCACCGGCGGTTCGGGACGACCGGTCTCCTGCCGACCTTGATCAGCGACGACCTCGCCGTCGTGGAGCGCGCCATTGCGGCAGTCGACGAGGCGATCGAGCTCGGAGTGCCGGGCATACTTGGCATCCATATCGAAGGCCCGTTCCTCAACCCGGCGAGGAAAGGCATTCACGATGCCAGCAAATTCAGAATGCTCGACATGGACGCGATCAACCTGCTGTCGTCGCTTCGCCTCGGGCGCACGCTGGTGACGCTTGCACCCGAGCTTGCCCCGCCCGGCGCGGTGCGGGCGCTTGTGGAGCGGGGTGTGGTGGTTGCAGCCGGACACACCGAAGCGGCCTACGAGGACGTTCAAAGAAGCTTCGCCGAAGGCCTCAGCGGCTTCACCCACCTTTATAACGCGATGACCCAGCTCGGCAGCCGAGCGCCGGGAGCCGTCGGCGCCGCTCTTGAAAGCCGCGACAGCTGGTGCGGCCTCATCGTCGACGGTCATCATGTTCACCCGGCGGCGCTGCGGGTGGCTCTTGCCGCAAAGGGTGCGGATCGTCTGGCCCTCGTCACCGATGCCATGCCGAGCGTGGGATCGGATCGAAAAGAATTCTGGCTTGGCGGGCAGCGGATCGTCGCCGAAGACGGCCGCTGTACCGCCGCCGACGGCACGCTCGCCGGCTCCGATCTCGACATGGCCCAGGCTGTGCGGAACGCCGTGCGCCTGCTCGGCATCGATCTGCCGACAGCGGCCCGGATGGCGAGCAGGGTCCCCGCATCGGCGATGGGCATGGCGGGCGAGCGGGGCTCGATCTGCCCCGGCCTTCGTGCCGACCTCGTGCTCATCGACACGGCCGGAAACGTGCTGGAAACCTGGATCGGCGGCGAAGGCGAAGCCGTTTAACGCTGAGCTGGTTAGGTAAGCTCTTTCTCCGCCGCTCGCGTCCGGGCGAGAAGGATCGCGCCGTCGAGCGCATCGCCGAGCGGGTCCGTCAGCCGTTCGCGGATGCTGGCGGCGAGCCAGTCCCGCATCCGCGCCGAGACTCCGCCCATCAGGCAGCAGCTCGGCGCGCCGCGATCGAGCAGCACCCGGATCAGCCGGTCGATGCGCAGCGCCGCAGCCTGGACGATCCGCTCCGCAACAGGATCTCCCTGCACCGCATGATCCATCACCAGCGGCGCGAAGGCGGCATAATCGGTCGGAGTGGCTTGCCCGGTCCAATCGACGATCTCGCCCGCCGAACCATGGAAATGCTCGAGCACCTCTTCGGTCATCGCGCTGTGCGGGATGCGCCCGTCGCGGGCCCAGAGGGACTGCCGGATCGCACGCATTCCAAGGTCGGCGCCGCTGCCTTCGTCCGACACGGGAAAGCCGTAGCCGCCGACGGTGAACACCTCCTCCCCTACCCGTCCGAAGCCGACGCTCCCCGTGCCGACGATGACGATCGCGCCGTCAGCGCCGGCATGAGCGCCAAGATTGGCGATTGCGGCATCGCTGGCGAACGCGATCGAGCGAAACGGAAAGTCATGTTCCTGCAGGCTGGGAAGGACACCGCGCCGATTGAGCCCGGCAATGCCGAGGCCAGCCCAAGTCATTTGCAGATGCGCGTCCGTCAGGCCCGCTTCGGCGAAGGCCTGAAGATAGGCGTCCTCCACTGCCTCGAGCGCCTCCGGAAGACCGATTCGGGTGTTGGCGGGCCCGCCCTCGCCAGTCCCGATGATCTCGCCACCGCCTGACACCAGCCGGGCGCGCGTGTGAGTGCCGCCGGCGTCAATTCCGAGGTACAATTCCATCGCCTGGTCGGATACCCTGCCCCGCCGCGGACTGCAGCGGTTAAGATCACTTTAGCCACCGGCTCGGGCGCCTGCAAACCTTGGTGTCGATACTGGCGCTCGCAACAAGAACGTTGATGTTGCAAGCAACCCCACCGTCTTGAAATCAAAAGCGCTTGCTGTAGCGCTTCACCTATACATCATTGATCCCAATCAAGTCCGGGAGAAGCTCGTGTCGACGGAGCTCATCAGTTCGAGATATGCCGATCTCGACCTCTGGTCGACCGAGGGCGCCCTGCAAGCGATGCTGGAGGGTCAGCTCGCCGCGGCAGCGGCGGTTCAGTCGCAGGTGGCGGCAATCGCCGCCGCGGCGGATGCAGCGGCCGACCGGCTGCGGGATGGCAAAGGTCGGCTGGTCTATGTCGGTGCCGGAACCTCCGGGCGGCTGGCGGTCCAGGATGGGGTCGAGCTCGGCCCGACTTACGATTGGGGCAGCGACCGCTCCGTCTATGCCCTCGCCGGCGGAATGGACGCCCTCCTCACCAGCGTCGAAGGGGCAGAGGACGATGCCGCAGCGGGCGAGGAGACGATAAAGGCTGCCGGCCCGACGGTCGCCGACGTGGTGATCGGCGTCTCGGCGAGCGGGCGGACACCCTACACGCTCGCAGCCATCCGCAGCGCAGCAGCAGTCGGCGCGCTGACGATCGGAATCGCGAGCAATGCGGGAACGCCGTTGCTGGAGGCGGCCGAGCATCCGATCCTGCTGGACACGGGCGCCGAGATCGTCGCCGGATCGACGCGGATGAAAGCGGGCACCGCTCAGAAGATCGCGCTCAACCTGCTCTCGACGGCGGTGATGCTGCGGCTGGGGCGCGTCTACAAGGGCCTGATGGTCGACATGCGCGTGTCGAACCGGAAGCTTCGCGAACGGGCCGCGACGATGATCTGCGAGATCAGCGGGGTGGCAAGATCGGAGGCGGAAACGGCGCTGGACCGGACCGGCGGCAACATCAAGCTGGCGGCGCTTGTCGCGTTCGGGGCAGAACCGGAAGACGCCGCTTCGGTGTTGCGGGAAGCAGGCGACAATCTGCGCATCGCCATCTCCCGCATCGCGGCGGCAGGTCGCTGAAGCGGCCGGCATGGTAGCGAATGGCGATCATGTTTGAGGCGAGGATGAGCCGCCGCCTGCCCCTCAGCGCATCGACAGCAGCTTCAGCGGGTTTTCGATCAGCTTCTTGAGGTCCTGAAGGAAATTGGCCGCATCCCAGCCGTCAACGACGCGGTGATCGCAGGAGAGCGAGAGGTTCATCCGCCTGCGGATCTCGATCTTGCCGCCGATCACGACCGGCTTCTCCTCCACCTTGTTGACGGCGATGATCGCGACTTCCGGCCGGTTGATCACCGGAGTGGAGGTGATGCCGCCCATCGGGCCGAGGCTCGACAAGGTGATGGTGGAACCGGAGAGCTCATCACGGCTCGCCTTGCCGGTGCGGGCGCCCTCCGCGAGGCGGAGGATTTCCGACGCGAGATCCCAAAGGTCGCGGCTCTCCGCATTGCGGATGACGGGCACCATCAGGCCGTTCGGAGTTTGCGTGGCCATGCCCATGTGCACGGCGCCCGAGCGGGTGATCACCTGCGCATCATCGTCGTATCGGGCATTGATCTGCGGATAGTCCGGCAGCACCCGCGCCATGGCCGTGATCAGGAAGGGCAGCATGGTGAGCTTTGGATTGCCGCCGCGATCATTGTTCATCATCGCCCGCGTCTGCTCGAGCGCCGTTACGTCGAACTCCTCGACCAAGGTGAAGTGCGGAATGCGGCGCTTGGCCTCCTGCATGTTTTCCGCGATCTTGCGGCGGAGGCCGACCACTTTGACCACCTCGTCCTGCCGCCGCGCCGCCGCGCCGTGCGACACCGCGCCGCCGCTGTAGAGGAGATAGGCATCAAGGTCCGAGTGGCGGACCCGGTCGCCGCTGGTCTTCACTTGCGAAAGATCGATTCCAAGGTCCCGCGCGCGCTGGCGGACCGCGGGCGATGCAAGGACGTGCCGCGGCGCCTCGATCGGCGCACTTGCTTCCCGTTGCTCCTCACGGCGCTCTCCCGTGCGCCGGTCGCTCTGGCGGCGATCGGGATCGTCCCGCTCTTCCGATCTCCGCTCGTCGAGGTTGCGCCGATCGCTTCCGCGCCGGTCGCCGCTACGCTGGTCGCCGCTTTCGCCGGTGCTCGGCACGGCTTCAGCCAGTTCAGGACGCTGTTCGACCAAGCCGTCGGTGAAGGCGACGCTGTCATGGCGTTCGCCTTCTGGCCCGTCCTGCTGCGGAGCGGGCGGCGCGGCATCGGCGGGCGCGGCCGAAGCATCGGCATCGGTTTCGAACACGACCAGCACCGAACCTATCGGAATCTGGTCGCCCACCTCGCCTGCGACCTCGACCACCCGGCCGGCGACGGGAGATTCCATCTCCACCGTCGCCTTGTCCGTCATCATGTCGGCAAGCTGCTGGTCTTCCTTGACCATGTCGCCGATCTTCACATGCCAGGCGACGATCTCGGCCTCGGCGATCCCTTCGCCGATGTCCGGCAGCTTGAATTCGTAGCGCGCCATCGCCGGTCAGTCCTCCAATGCTTTTCTGATCGCGGTGCCGATGCGGACCGGCCCCGGGAAGTAGGCCCATTCGAGCGAGTGGGGGTAAGGCGTGTCGAACCCGGTCGCCCGCTGCACCGGTGCCTCGAGATGATAGAAGCAGCGTTCCTGGACGAGCGCCGCAAGCTCGGCCCCGAAGCCCGCCGTCCTGGTCGCCTCGTGCACGACGACGCAGCGGCCGGTCTTCCTCACCGATTGCTCGATCGTCTCGATGTCGACGGGAATGATCGTGCGAAGGTCGATCACTTCCGCGTCGATCCCCTCCACCTCGATCGTGGCAAGCACGACATGGACCATCGTGCCGTAGGCCAGGATGGTAACCGCCTCGCCTTCCCGGACAACGGCCGCCGTGCCGAGCGGCACCGTGTAATGCCCTTCCGGAACCTCCGCCCTGGCATGCCTGGCCCAAGGCGTCACCGGGCGGTCGAAGAAGCCGTCGAACGGCCCGTTGTAGATACGCTTGGGCTCGAAGAAGAGAACGGGGTCGTTGTCTTCGATCGCAGCGATCAGAAGCCCCTTGGCGTCGTAGGGATTGGAGGGAATCACCGTCTTGACGCCGGCCACATGCGCGAACAGCGCCTCGGGCGACTGGCTGTGCGTCTGGCCCCCGAAGATGCCGCCGCCATAAGGCGAGCGGATCGTCAGGGGTAGATGCCAGCCTCCCGCGGTCCGGTAGCGCATTCGCGCCGCTTCGGAGACGATCTGGTCGAAAGCGGGATAGATGTAGTCGGCGAACTGGATTTCGGCCACTGGACGAAGTCCATAGGCAGCCATTCCGATCGCCGTGGCGAGGATGCCGTTCTCGGAGATGGGTGAGTCGAAGATTCGGCTTTTGCCGTATTTCTTCTGAAGCCCCTCGGTCGCGCGGAAGACGCCGCCGAAATAGCCGACGTCCTCGCCGAGCGCGACCACGCCGGAGTCGCGCTCCATCATCACGTCATGGGCGCTGTTGATCGCCTGGATCATGT
>JALYGI010000017.1 GCA_030777185.1 Pseudomonadota bacterium | reverse complement strand
GAAGTGACGATCGCCACCCGCTCGGTTCGGGTGAACGAGCAATTCGTGCTGAAGAAGAAGCGGCGCCCATGAAGCGGGAAACCGAGCGGCTGCTCCTCCAGGGGGCGACGGCGCTCGCCTGCCTGGTGCCGCTTTCAATGGGCAGTCTCAGCGTACTCAGGAGCGCCGACGTGCTGAAAGGCGTATCGCCGCCTTTGCCCATCGATCTCGACAGCCACTTCCGCTATCTCTCAGGGCTTCTCCTCGGCATCGGGCTCGTCTTTCTCGTCTCGATCCCTCGGATCGAAACGAAGGAGACCGTCTTTCGCACGCTCGGCGCGATCATCATGGTCGGCGGCCTTGCGAGACTGCTGTCGCTCCTCCAGGCTGGCGTGCCGGGGCCGGGACACCAGTTCGGCCTCATCATGGAAGTCCTTGTGGTGCCGCTGATCGTGCTGTGGCAGGGCCGCATCGCAAGGCTTTACCGCCGCTGATCCGCCGGATTCAGAAACGTTGAAGGGCCGCCGGACATATCGCCCGACGGCCCTCCGAACATGGTCAGCGGCCGGATGCTCCAGCCCGGAAGACCTTGGAAAGCTTAAGCTTTCATCTCCCGAACGAGCAGAACCGACCCCCTTGCTGAACCATGAGACATCGGATCACCTCCTTTCGCTTGTTGAACACGAGGGGGAGTATGATTCGGAGCGAGTCCGCGAACAAGTCTTGTTTTCGTTTTTTTCGCTGTTAGCTTCCTCCGCTTCGCGCTTCGGCCCCTCATCTCCACTGCCAGACAAGACGCCCCACCGCGCCAGGCGCAAGGGAGTCTTGCCCCTTGTCCTGGGATCGTTTCAGACCGATCGATCAGCTCCGGCAATCCTCCACCACTCGCGCCGGCTCGGGCCAGGCGGGGATGACCAGCATCGGCGTGCCCGGCACCTCCACGGTGAAACGGCCGCGGCTGAAGGCCATGCCGTCGAGGAAACGGTCGCTCGCGGGCAGGTTCGCGAAGGCGGAGTTCAGCGGCTCGGTTTGGACGGAAAGGGGCAGGCTGCGCGCGGAATAAGAGGTCCGCACAATCATCATGTTGCCGGTGCTAATCCCTTCGCGCGAGAGGATGACCTGACGGCGCGCGCGGTCGCAGCGGACGGTGAAGGTCGGGCTGCTGTCCGCAGGCCCGAACAATGCCAGCGAGTTCTGCCCCTCGTTCCGGTAGAACCAACGGCCCGGCGTCAGCGGCAAGTCCTGCCAATTGGCCGGCGGCGGCGGAGCGGCACGAACCGGCGGCGGGGCCGGCCGCTCGATCTGGCCGGGCGGAGGCGGCGGCTCCCGCCGACGAACGCAGCCGGCGGCCACCGCGACACATCCAAGCAGCAGGGCCGCACGCAAAGGCTTCATCGACACGCTCCGCACCATCATTCCCGCCTAACAGCATCCCGACCGTTTCGATCCAAGCCCCGGCCCACGAGCGGTTGGATTATCGTGACCATCTGCTTCGAGGCTCCGAGCGAGACCAAGTTTCACGTTTCAGGCTGGTTCAGCCTGTAACGATCTTGCTCTATGGGCATCGGCCGAAGGAGCCAATCCAATGCGCGGCAAAGTCCTGATCTTCCCTGTGCTGGCGCTCGCCGCCTGCGCCCAGCCCTTCGAAGGCCGCGTCGCCAGCCGCCTCGCCGATGCCGGCCTGTCCCGGCCGATGGCCGATTGCATGGCCAAGCGCTGGGTGGATCGGCTGAGCCTAGCGCAACTGCAGAAGATTTCCGGCGTGGCCGAGGACCTCCGCAAAGAGCGAAGCCAGGGAAAGCTCACTGTCGGCCGCTTTGTCGAGCGGGTTCGGGCGGTGGATGATCCGGAAGTGTTCGGGGTGGTCTCCAGCTCGGCCGCAGCCTGCGTCCTCGCCCGCTAACGACCTCCGCCAGCCCGAGCGCGCCGTGAAGACCTGATCTGCTGCTGCTTGCCGAAGCGGGTCTTGCGGGTGCCCGGCCTGCCTTCGGTCGAGTTGCCGACGATCGGCGCGCGTTTCTCGTGGTCCGGAATTCCCAGCTCGTCCGCCTCGAGGCGGCGGATCTCGTCGCGGAGGCGCCCGGCTTCCTCGAATTCGAGATCGGCCGCGGCCTTGCGCATTCGGCTCTCAAGATCCTGAATATAGGCGCGCAGATTGTGGCCGACGAGATGCGGGCGCTCCTCGTCGCCGGTGTCGACCACCACGCCATCGCGGCTTGAGACGTGGGCGATGATGTCCGAGATGTTGCGCTTGATCGTGGTCGGCGTGATGCCGTGCTCGAGATTATATTCCTCCTGCTTCTGTCGGCGGCGATTGGTTTCGTTTAGCGCGCGCTCCATCGAGCCGGTGATCCGGTCGGCATAGAGGATGACCCTGCCCTCGACGTTCCGCGCAGCGCGCCCGATCGTCTGGATGAGCGAGGTTTCCGAGCGAAGGAAGCCTTCCTTGTCGGCGTCCAGGATGGCGACGAGGCCGCATTCGGGGATATCGAGGCCCTCGCGCAGCAGGTTGATGCCGACGAGCACGTCGTAGACGCCAAGGCGCAGGTCCCGGATCAGCTCGATCCGCTCCAGCGTCTCGACATCGGAATGCATGTAGCGGACTCGAAGTCCCGCCTCGTGGAGGAACTCGGTCAAATCCTCGGCCATGCGTTTGGTGAGCGTGGTGACGAGGGTACGATAGCCCTTCTGCGCTGTCTTCTTCGCCTCTTCAATGAGATCATCGACCTGGTCCTCGACCGGTTTGATCTCCACCGGTGGATCGATCAGCCCCGTGGGGCGGATGACCTGCTCGGAAAAGACCCCGCCGGTCTGCTCCATCTCCCAAGGGCCCGGCGTTGCCGAGACGGCCACCGATTGCGGCCGCATCGCGTCCCATTCGTTGAAGCGCAGCGGCCGATTGTCGATGCAGCTCGGAAGTCGGAAGCCATACTCGGCAAGCGTGATCTTCCGCCGGTGGTCGCCCCTCGCCATGGCGCCGATTTGCGGCACCGTCTGATGGCTCTCGTCGACGAACAGCAAGGCGTTCTCGGGCAGATATTCGAACAAGGTCGGCGGGGGCTCGCCCGGCAGGCGGCCGGTGAGGAATCGGCTGTAATTCTCGATGCCGGCGCACGACCCCGTGGCGGCGATCATCTCCAGATCGAAATTGGTTCGCTGCTCCAGCCGCTGCGCTTCCAGGAGCTTTCCTTCGGCATGAAGCTCCTTCAGCCGCTCGGCAAGCTCGTGCTTGATCGCCTCCATCGCCTGCTTGAGGGTCGGTCCCGGCGTCACATAGTGCGAGTTGGCGTACACCTTGATGCTGTCGAGGCTGGCGATCTTCTTGCCGGTCAGCGGATCGAACTCGACGATCTCCTCGATCTCATCGCCGAAGAAGGCGATCCGCCAGGCGGTATCCTCATAGTGGGAGGGGAAGATTTCGAGATTGTCTCCGCGAACGCGGAAATTGCCGCGGGCGAAGGCCTGGTCGTTGCGCTTGTACTGCAAGGCGACGAGCTTCCGCACCACCTCGCGCTGGTCGACGCTCTCGCCCTTCTTCAGCGAGAAGGTCATCGCGCTGTAGGTCTCGACGGAGCCGATGCCGTAGAGGCAGGAGACCGAGGCGACGATGATGACGTCGTCCCGCTCGAGCAGCGACCGGGTGGCCGAATGGCGCATGCGGTCGATCGCCTCGTTGATCGAGCTCTCTTTCTCGATGTAGGTGTCCGTCCGCGGCACGTACGCCTCGGGCTGGTAATAGTCGTAGTAGGAAACGAAATATTCGACCGCATTCTCGGGGAAGAAGCTCTTGAACTCCCCGTAGAGCTGGGCCGCGAGGATCTTGTTGGGCGCAAGCACGAGCGCCGGGCGCTGCAGCTCCTCGATCACCTTGGCCATGGTGAAGGTCTTGCCGGAGCCGGTGACCCCGAGCAGCACCTGGGTCCGCTCCCCGCGCCGCGCCTCCTCGACCAGCTCGGCGATCGCCTGCGGCTGGTCCCCTGACGGCGAATAGTCGGAGACCAGCTGGAAGCGCTTGCCGCCCTCCGCCTTGTCCGGGCGCTGGGGGCGGTGGGGGACGAAGGTCTCGCCGGTCTCCGGCTCGTCGAGACGGGTCCTGATCGCGATCGACATGGCTTCCATATGGCCTTTGCCGCCCCGCCGCGCTACCGTCCCGCGCAAAACAAGGGGGAATGCGATGAGAGGATTGATTCTGCTGCCGCTGATAGCCCTCGCAGCCTGCGGAGGGGAAGGCGAGCAGAAGGCGAAAGCGCCCGAGCGGGCGGAGGCGATCCGGCCGGGCCAGTGGGAATCGACGATCGAGATCACCAACCTGAGGAAGCTCGACCAAGGCGAGCCGCGGCTCAACCTCGCCCGCGGCACACGCCTTAGCGGCAGCGCCTGCGTCGGCCCCGCGGAGGTCGCGGAGCCGCCGCCCGAGCTTTTCGCGGGCGACGATTTCGACTGCGAATACACCCGCACCTACATGCGCCGGGGCAGGATCAACATTCAGATGACCTGCCGCCACCCGAGCGTCAGGGGCGAAGTCTATGCGATGATCGACGGCCGGTTCACCGCCGAGACGATGGAAGGCGCGCTGCGCTATTCGACGATGCTGCCGACCGACGGCGACGTCGAGATCGCCGCCAACGTCACGTCGCGGCGCACCGGCGACTGCACGCCCGCCGCGGGTGCCGAGGGCAATCGCTCGGACGCGCAGTGACCGGAAGAGGATTGCCGCAATGAACCGTCGCCTGCTGCCCGCCGCGGCCCTGCTCGCGCTCTCGTCCTGTGGAGGAGAGGAAGGCCGCGAGATGAGCGGCAACGAGGTGGCCCAGGAGCTGGCCAGCATCCGCATCGAGCCGGGCCAGTGGGAGGTGACCACCGAAATCATTTCGGCAAGCGGCAGCGGCTTTCCGCGGCAGATGCTCGAGGCGATGCGGGGGCAGCAGAGCACCAGGCGGCATTGCATCACACCCGAGCAGGCCGCGCGGCCCGACGGGAACTTCCTCGCCAACCAGGAGAACAGCAATTGCACCTACCGCGACTTCTCGATGCGCGGCGGGCGGATCAGCGGCACCATGACCTGCCGGGGCGGCACCGATGAAGGCTCCGGCGAGGTGACGACGGAGATGCGCGGCAGCTATCGGCCTGAGAGCTACGACATGACGATGCAGATGCGGATGGCGATGCAGATGCCCGGGATGAGCGGCAGCGAGACGCTCCAGGTCGAGACCCGCGCCACCGGGCGCCGCATCGGCGAGTGTCCCGCGGGCGAGGGCGGCGGCGAGGACGGAAACAACCAGTGATCGGCTATGTCACGCTTGGCACCGACGATCTCGAGCGGGCGCGGGCCTTCTACGACGCTCTCCTCGGTGAGATCGGCGCCAAGCGGCTGATGGAGCTGGAGCCGAGCGGCTTCACCCTCTACGGCACCCGCTTCGGACAGCCGGGCCTCGCGGTCACCCGCCCCTACAACGGTGAGCCCGCCTCGCCCGGCAACGGCAACATGGTCGCGCTCGTCCTCGACAGCCGCGCGCAGGTCGATGCGCTCCACGCCCGCGCGCTCGCCCTCGGCGGCAGCGACGAGGGCGCGCCCGGCCTGCGCGGGCCCGAGGGCCCCCGCGCCTTCTACGGCGCCTACTTCCGCGACCCCGACGGCAACAAGCTCTGCGCCTTCCGCATCGGCCCCGCCTGAGC
>JALYGI010000016.1 GCA_030777185.1 Pseudomonadota bacterium | reverse complement strand
CGCGGGACTTTGCGCCCTTTTTGAGATGTACATGCAGATCCTCGATGATCGCCTCGTGCTCTTTCCTGATCTTGGGGTGCTTGGGATCATATTCGAGCACCGCCAATGTGAGATAAAGCTTGCCGTCTGCCTCGATAAGGAACCGCGGCTCCTCAAGCGCGAGTCTGCTTTTACTGCAGACGCTCACCGTTCCCTGATTTTTGGCCATCCTTGCCTCCCTGGTTGCGGCCGCGCTCTCTTGGGCGGCTCACCGCGGGAACCTACACGAGCCTGCCGCTCCAGGAAAGTGGCACCCCGACCAGAGCCAATGTCGGCACATCCTGGATCAGCTTACCCGCCCAAAGAACATGGAAGACAAAAGGCTGGCTCATATGCTCGGTTCCAACATCACATCCGATCGATGGTGGTCAGCAGCAGCCCGGCAGCTCACTCCCGCTGGTTGCGCGATCGAAGGGAATCGAGATCCCGCAGCCGGCGAACACGCCATAGTGGCGGCTGAAATCTCCGAAGAAGTCGAAATGAGGGGCAAAGCGGGTTTCCGCCAGCATCCGCCATGTGTTGCCGCAGACCGGGAAGATCCTGCCCGCCTCGATCGAATGATGCTTGTCGAGCCGGAAGGTGCCGGCGGCACCGGGCAGGGTGCCGCGATAGCTGACCGCCTGCCCATAATCCTCGCATTGCGGCTCAAGTCCGTCGAGCTTGAACATGCGATAGGTCGCGGAGAAGAAGCCGATGCCCTCGAGCTTCGCGGCGATGTCGCTGTCCTGGATGCCAAGCGGGCGATCGGTGACGAGGCGCGGGTCGGCAAAGCCGGCCTGCCTGGCGACCGAGAGAAAATCGCCCCAGTAAAGCGCGCCCGCCAGGCACTCGCCGTGAAGCACCGGATCGGCAAGCAGCGCCCGCGGCACCCTGCGATCGGAATAGACGTCTGAAAAATAGAGCTCGCCGCCCGTCTTCAGAAGGCGATGCGCGGCACTGAACACCGCCGCCTTGTCCGCGACAAGATTGATGACGCAGTTGGAAACGATGAGGTCGAAGCTTTCGGGAGCGAGATCGAGCGCTTCCAGCCGCTCTATGTCGCCCTCCAGGAAACGCACGTTGGAACGGGCGTAGCCGAACCGCTCCCGATGCCAGTCGAGATGGCGGTTCGCGACCTCCAGTTGCTCGGGCGTGGCATCGACCCCCACCACCTGGCCGGCTTCGCCCACTAATTGCGCCAGCAGATAGGCATCCTGTCCCGATCCTGATCCCAGATCGAGGATCGACAGACCCTCCAATGCCTCGGGCACGACCAGGCCGCAGCCATAATATCGGGAGCGGACTTCCTCATGCACGTTGCGCAGGGCCGCACGAACGAAAGGGGCCGGCGCTTCAGCCGTGCAGCACGCGTCGGTGCGCAGGTCGGCCGAGCTGGTGAGGGTCTGGCCGTAATAGGCCCGGCTGTTTTCGACGTTCATTGCATTCTCCGGTTCGTGAAGCTTCGCCGCGGAGCGGATCGGCGCGTCGCCTATCGCGCTCCTATCCCGGCCAGAGTCAATCGCCGTCGTTCCGCCGGGCACGCCTGACGCGTTTCGCCTCGCGGTCGCGAGCTTCATCGCACCTATGGGCGAACCCCCTTTTGTGGCAGGTGCACAATAACTGTTAACCGACCGGTCGGTCGCTTAAGTATTCGTACAGGGAAAGCTTCCTCTCCGATGATCATTTCAAATAAACGGAACAGTCAGTGCTTGACAGACGGACGATCGAACGTCAGCTGTGGCCAATACAGCCACAAGGCTGTGTTGGGAGCTTGATCACCATGGCCACTGGAACGGACGTTCGTATCCACTCCTCGCTGCTGGCTGGCACTCCTTATTTTACCGGCTCGTTTAGCGGCCGGTACGCTTATTGAAGCGTATCGGACCCTAGAAACCCACTTCCCCACCGACGAGCCAATCCGCTGACAATCCCATGACCGCAGGAGCGGCCGGCGATCAGCGGCGAGGAAATAAAATGAGCCAGATGATATCCGCATGTGCGGACTCGCGCGCACCCTCGGCGCCAGACCTCGAGCGTCTTCGCGCCGAGATCGACCGCATCGATGAAGCCTTGCTGGGCCTCATCGAGCAGAGGCTGGCCAAGGCCGGTGCCATCGCGGCGCTCAAGGTCAAGGAGCAGCCGAACTGCCTCCGGCTTCGGCCCGACCGCGAAAGAAACGTGCTGGATCGCATTTCCAGGCGTGCCGGCAGCCTGCCCGAGCCGGCGGTTCGGACCATCTGGCGCGAACTGATGGGCCTCAGCCTCCAGGCGCAATCGAGAACGGAGATCGTGCTTTGCGCGCCTCACCGGCCGATCCTGATCGCGGATGCGGCGCGGCTCCGCTTCGGCTGCCAGGCGCCGATGCTTGCCGCCGAAAACGCGGAGGAAGCGCTTGACCGCGCCCGCACGAACGAGGCAGTCGCGGTGATCGAGCTCAGCCCCTTGTGCGATTGGTGGGTGGCGCTTGTCGCCTGTCAGGAATTGACGATCTTCGACTGTTTGGAGGATATCGAGGGAAGGGTCGTGGCTTTGCTCGTCGGGCGCGTTTCGCGCAACGATAGTGGCGCCGAACCGGCATATCCCATCCTAAAAGATGCAGCGCTTCGCCGCCGGATGGGCGAGGGCGAGCCGATCCGTCCGCTGGCTATCTCGGGAGAGCATCGCCTCTGCATGATTCGGAGCAAGCCCGTCGCGGTGGAGCCGAGCCGATGAGCTGGAGTCCCCAATCGTGGCGCGCTCGTCCGGCGACGCAGCTTCCCGCTTATCCCGACGAAGCGGCCTTGGCAGCGGTAGAATCCTGCCTCGCCTCGGCCGCTCCCTTGACGAGCGTCGCTGAAGGCAAGCAGCTCAGTACCCAGCTCGCAGAAGTGGCCCTAGGGCGAGGCTTCCTGCTTCAAGGCGGCGACTGCGCCGAAAGCTTCGCTGAATTCGGCGCCGACAAGGTGCGGCTCACCTTCAATCTTCTGCTCGAGATGGCGGCCATCATCCGCGCGGGCAGCAGCGCACCCGTGGTGAAGGTCGCGCGGATCGCAGGACAATTCGCCAAGCCTCGCTCGACCGGCACCGAGACGATCGGCGGGATCACTCTTCCGGTCTATCGCGGCGATATCGTCAACGGGCCCGCTTTCGACGCAAGGAGCCGCACGCCCGATCCGATGCGCATGCTCGAGGCGCACCGCCAGTCGCGAGTTACCATCGCGTTGCTGAACGCCCTTTCGGCCGCCGCTTATGCCGATCGTCCCGCCATGCACCGCGCCGCCCGGAGCCGCCTCGGCCTCTGCTCCGAACAGGCCGCGTCGGCGGGCGATCTCGAAGAGCCGGCGAGGATCTTCACCAGCCACGAGGCGCTGCTGCTCCCCTACGAGCAGGCGCTGACCGGATGGGACGAGAGGAGCGAGAGCTGGTGGTCCCGCTCCGCGCACATGCTCTGGCTCGGCGATCGCACCCGGCAGCTTGACGGCGCTCATGTTGAATATGCCAGCGGGATCGCAAATAGCGTCGCCGTGAAGTGCGGGCCGAGCCTCGATGCGGACGAACTGTTGCGCCTGATCGATCGGCTCGATCCGACCAATCGCCCCGGCCGCCTCGTTCTCATCGGCCGCTTCGGCGCCGCGGAGGCGGGGCGTTGCCTGACAGCCTTGATGCGCACGACGCGCCGCGCGGGCCGAAGCGCGATCTGGGCGATCGATCCCATGCACGGCAACACCGTCAAGGCGGGAGGCCGCAAGACCCGGCTCGTCGGCGACGTGCTTTCCGAAACCAGGACCTTCTTCGAGGTCGCCGAAGCCGAAGGCGTGCATCCCGGCGGAATCCACCTCGAGATGACCGGCGCCGACGTCACCGAATGCCTGGGCGGCAGCATGCCATTGTCGGAAGTCGACCTTTCCCGCCGCTATCTCACCCATTGCGATCCGCGGCTGAACCGAAACCAGGCGCTGGACGTCATCGCTGAAGTCGCCCGGCTGATGATGGGCGATGTTCAGCCGGCGAGCCATGCGGCATGAGCGGGCTCATGACCAATATCGCTCCCTCCAACCTGACGGATCGGCTGCAGGCAAGTCCCGGGCGCCCGCTCGCGGGCCACATCGCGGTCCCGGGCGACAAGTCGATCTCGCACCGCGCGCTGATCCTCGGCGCCTTGGCGAGCGGCGAGACCATCATCGAGGGTCTGCTGGAGGGAGATGACGTGCTCCACACCGCCGCCGCGGTCCGCGCTCTCGGCGCGTCCGTCGATCGTCTTGCCGACGGCAAGTGGTCGGTGCGGGGCGGCCGCTGGCGCTCGCCCGCCCGCCCGATCGACTGCGGTAATTCCGGAACCGGCGCACGCCTGCTGATGGGCGCCGTCGCTAGCTGTGGGGTCGAGGCGACCTTCACCGGCGACGAGTCCCTGCGCAATCGGCCGATGAAGCGGGTGCTTGATCCGCTGCGGGCGATGGGCGCTCGAATCGACGGCGAGGATCGTCTGCCCGTTACCCTCCGCGGCGGCGCGCTCCATGGGCTCGCCTACCGGAACGACAAGGCTTCGGCGCAGGTCAAGTCCGCGATCCTGCTCGCGGGTCTCGGCGCCGAAGGCGAGGTCGAGGTGCTCGAGCCGGCACCGAGCCGGGATCATAGCGAGCATATGCTGCGCGCCTTCGGCTGCGAGGTGGAGACGGTGGCGGTCGGCGCCGGCCGGCGCATCCGGCTCGGGCAGCAGCGCACGCTCCGGGGAACCGGGATATGGGTGCCGGGAGATCCGTCCTCCGCGGCCTTTCCGCTGGTCGCGGCGCTGATCACGCCGGGATCCGACCTCACCGTTCACGGCGTGCTCGTCAATCCGCTGAGGACGGGGCTCTTCACAACCCTCAAGGAAATGGGCGCCGATCTTACCATCACGAACCGCCGCTCTGCCGGCGGCGAGGAGGTTGCTGACATCCGCGCGCGCCATTCGGCTCTTCACGGGGTCGAGGTGCCGCCCGAGCGCGCGCCTTCGATGATCGACGAATATCCGATCCTTGCCGTCGCTGCCGCCTTCGCTGTCGGGCAGACCGCAATGTACGGCCTCGGCGAGCTTCGCGTGAAGGAGAGCGACCGGCTGCTCACTGTCCTTTTGGGCCTACGCGCCTGCGGCGTCTCGGCAGGGATCATCGGCGACAGTTTGCTGGTCGACGGGTGCGACGGCTCGGTGCCGGGGGAGGGGAACGTGCGCGCCCATGGCGACCACCGCCTGGCGATGAGCTTCCTCATCATGGGTCTTGCCGCCCGGCGCCCTGTTGCCGTCGATTCCGCCGGAATGATCGCCACCAGCTTCCCCGGCTTCGCCGCCTTGATCGGGTCGCTTGGCGGACGCATCGAAGCCGGCGGCTGAACCGATGGAAGGGAAGATCGCCTATCAGGGCGAAAGCGGCGCCTTTGGTGAGGAAGCCTGCAGCCTTTTCGTTCCCGGCCGTCCGACGTTGAACTGCCCCAGCTTCAAACTGGTGGTGCAGGCGGTGCTGGAGGGAAAGGCGGATCTCGGCATGCTCCCCATCGAGAATAGCTGCGCGGGGACCGTTCCGGGCATTCGGGATATCCTCGCCGGCAGCGCGGTCCGCGTCGTCCGCCGCGTCGATCTTCCCGTTCGCATGCACCTGCTGGCCCAGGAGGGAGCGCGCCTCGAAGGCATCCGAACGGTCGCAAGCCACGCCGTGGCGCTGGCGCAGTGCGGGAAGGCGCTGCGGGAGCTTGGCGTGGAGACGGAGGAGGCCAGCAACACGGCCGCCGCGGCCAAAGAACTGGCGGGCTCCCATGAGGCCGGCGACCGGGCGGTTCTCGCTTCCGAACGGGCTGCCGCCGCCTACGGGCTCACCATTCTCAAGCGAGACCTTCAGGACCGGCCGGACAACATCACCACCTTCGCAGTCATTGCCCGAGGCCAATGACGATCCGTGCCTGGTGCTAGCGGCCTGTCGAAGGCAGATCGAGACGCCGCTCAATCCTTCCCAGTGCCGGGCTCCGCCATGTTGCGGTGGATTTCCGCCGAAGCGCCGCCGCCGAGCACCTTGGCGCCGGCGACCTGCAGCTTGTTCATGAGGCCATGGACGACGCTGCGCTCGCCTTTCATCATCGCCTCGTAGCCGGTCCTCGCGACCTCGGCCGGATCGTCCTTCTTCGAGGCTCCGACCTTGGTGTCGTCGATCTCTGCGCGGTGGAAGAATTCGGTCTCGGTCGCGCCGGGCTTGAGGCAGGTGACGGTGACCGCCGTCTCCTTGAGCTCGTTGTTCAGGGCATCGGAGAAGCTGTCGATGAAGGCCTTGCTGCCGTTATAGACGGCGTGGAACGCGCCGGCGATGTGGCCGGCAATTGAGCCGGTGATCAGGATTCGCCCCTCGTTCCGGGCGACCATCTGCCGCGCGACCTTCTGCACCAGATAGACGGTGCCGGTGATGTTGGTGTCGATCACGTGGCGCCATTCGGCCGGGTCCTGCTCGAGGAAGGCATGGCCGAGGCCATGGCCGGCATTGGCGAAGAGCGCGTCCACCTGTCGCCCGCCGGCCGCGGCGAGCAGCCGGTCGACGCCTTCGAAAGTCGAGAGGTCGGTTTCCACGTTCCGGACCTCGACGCCGAGCCCCTGGAGCTCGCGCGAGGCATCGACCAGCGGCGTATCGGCCGCCACCAGCAGGTCGTAGCCGTCCTTCGCGGCGAGCCTGGCGAGTTCGAGGCCGATGCCGGTGGAGGCGCCGGTGACGATGGCGAATTTAGGCCGGCTCAAATTGCTTTTCCTCCTGGGTGATGACCGCACCTTTTTCCAGGCCCGGCTTCAGCACGATCTTGGTGTAGGCGTCCTGCTCGCTGTGCCAGTGCCGGTACATTTCCGGCCCGTCTTCAAGGCTCGCGCGGTGCGAGATGAAGAAGGTTGTATCGAGCTTGCCTTCCTGGATGAGATCGAGGAGCGGCTTGGTATATTTCTGCACATGGGTCTGGCCGGTCTTCATCGTCAGCCCCTTTTCCATGAAGGCGCCGATCGGGAACTTGTCCATCATCCCGCCGTAGACCCCGGGAACGGATACGCGCCCGCCCTTGCGGCAGGCCAGGATCGCCTGGCGGAACGCCGCCGGCCGATCGGTGCCGAGCTTCAGCCAGACCTTGGCGTGATCGGCGAGATTGTCGATGCCGAGGCCATGGCTCTCCATGCCCACGCAGTCAATGCAGGCGTCGGGGCCGATGCCGCCGGTCATCTCGAACAAGGCCTCGCGCACGTCGACCTCGCGGAAGTCGAGGATCTCCGCCCCCATCTGCTTGGCAAGCTCCAGCCGGCGCGGATAATGATCGATCGCGATCACCCGGTGCGCGCCGAGCAGGAAGGCCGACTGGATCGCGAACAGGCCGACCGGGCCGCAGCCCCAGACCGCGATCGTATCGCCCTGCTCGATTTCGGCATTTTCGGCCGCCATCCAGCCGGTGGGGAGGATGTCGGACAGGAACAGCACCTTGTCGTCCTCGAGCCCGTCCGGGATCACCAGCGGGCCGACGTCGGAATAAGGCACGCGCAGATACTCGGCCTGGCCGCCCGCATAGCCGCCGGTGAGATGCGCGTAACCGAACGCGCCCGCCATCGGGTAGCCGTAGAGCGTCTCCGACATGTCGGAAGTGGTCGCCGGGTTGGAATTGTCGCAGGCGGAGAATTGCTGCTTCGAGCAGTGGAAGCAACCGCCGCAGGAGATCGTGAAGGGGATCACCACCCGCTGGCCCTTCTTCAGCGTGCTCTTGGGCCCGACCTCGACCACCTCGCCCATATTCTCGTGGCCGAGTATGTCGCCGGCGCGCATCGTCGGGATGTAGCCATCGTAAAGGTGCAGGTCCGATCCGCAGATTGCGGTCGAGGTGATCTTGATGATCGCATCGCGCGGATTGACGATCTCGGGATCGGGAACGGTGTCGACGCGAACATCGTGACGGCCGTGCCAGGTCAGTGCGCGCATTTTCAAATTCTCCTAGGTATCTAGAGATATTGCCTGGTCGGCTCTTCGGATTTGCGGCCCGAGGGGCTGGCGGAGGTGGTGATCTCGCCGGTCTCCATCAGCTGCTTGAAGCGCCTGAGATCGCGGCGCGCCTGAACGTTCGGCTCGCGCTGCAGCACCTTGGCGACTGCCTTGCCGAGCGCCCCGGCCGGCGGATCGTAGCTGATCGTCGCCCGCACCATTGTGCCCCGCCCGGGTGCCGCATCGAGGAACTCGACGCGGCCGCGGTTGGGCACGCTCGCCCCTTCCTCCGACTCCCAGGCGATCAGCTTGCCCGGCACATCCTCGGTGATGCGGCTGGTAAACTCGATGCTGGTTCCCGCGGGAGCCTCGATCACCCAGCGCGAGCGCCGCTCGTCGAGCTTCTCGACGGACCGGATATTGTCCATGAACTGCGGAAAGTGGGTGAAATCCCGCCAGAAGTCGTAAAGCTCGCGGGCCGGCCGGTTGATCGTCACCGTCCGTTCGACCGGCGCATTATTGCCGGCCTTGCCGCGGAAGGTGGAGGGCGGCGCGTCGCTGATCAGCGCCCGTTCCGGCTCCTCGCTGAATCTGCGCCCTACCAGATAGGCGATGCCGCCCACCGCCGCCAAAGTAGCCGCGCCGATCAGCGCGCGCTGCAGCGTTTCTCCGCTGCCGCGCTCGTCCTTCTCGTCCATGAAATAAATCGTCACCTTGCTCTCCTCCTCGACGCTGCCGGCAGCCTGCTCAGCCCGGCGCATCGGCCGCTCTCCCCTGATGCAGCCTCTGGCGGACTGCTCGGATCGTCCCGCTACCGATCCGCTCTCCTAACGGACAGGGTAGTGATGGGTTGCGGGCGGAGTGTGGCAGCGGGTGATCCAACCCGATCGAACCGTCGCCAGCAGGCGAGGAGGGGCAAAGAAGACAAAAAAGCCGGAGCTATCGCCCCGGCCTTTAGATCCTGTTTTTGAAGATCGAGTTCTTTGATGGGATCAGAACCGAACCCGTCTTACTTAACTCGTTCCACCTGCTCGAACTCCAGCTCAACCGGCGTCGCACGTCCGAAAATCGACACGCCGACCTTCACGCGGCCGCGGTCGAAATCGAGCTCTTCGACGAGGCCGTTGAAGCTCGCAAACGGGCCCTCGAGCACTTTCACCTGGTCGCCGATCTCATAATCGACGCTGATCTTCGTCTTGGGCGCGGCCGCGGCGGCTTCGTCCTTGGTGTTGAGGATCCGTGCGGCTTCCGCCTCGCTGATCGGTTGCGGCTTTCCGTTGGTGCCGAGGAAGCCGGTCACCTTGGGCGTGTTCTTGATGAGGTGGTAGACGTCGTCCGACATGTTGAGCTTGGC
>JALYGI010000015.1 GCA_030777185.1 Pseudomonadota bacterium | reverse complement strand
CGCAAGCGCTCGGATGCGCGGATCGGTACCTCGACGAGCTGACCAAAGGAGGCGGCAGGCCCCGCCCCGCCGCCTCCTGCACCCGCCGCCAAGCCTCAGCGGCTTGCGGCAAGCGCGATGCTGCCCTTTTCCCCGTTGAGGGCGAGCATCATCTGTGGGCGCGCCACGTCCCGAACGTTTCGGCGGCACGCTCCCACGGCGCGCGCCTCGGCGAGACCGGACACTCTTGGTGTCCCGCAAACCGCGTTGGTGGCGGCTTTGAGCCTGCCTTCCAGCGTCCGCGCGCCGGCTGGGCTGGCGAGGTTGAGGTCGCCATAGGGAACTGAAATTCGATACCCGCCATCGTCCGAGATATGGATGGTGTGGGCAACCGCCGGCGAAGCGCTCAAGGCTGCGGTGGCGATTGCAAGGGATAGAAAAGTCTTCATCGGCTGTTCCTTCCTGTGTTCGCGTGATGCGCGTTCGCGGCAGGGAAGGGCTAGAGGGGGCTATGTGGTCCGCGCCGCTTCCTGCCGCAGCTCCTTCCTATGCAAGCCGTGCCGGCGACGCGCGCTCGCTTCGACGGCGCTCATCCCTGCTTCTGCGAACGCGCAAGCGCTTCGACCAAGCCCAGGGCAGTCCCGACAAACGGACAGCGGTTGACGCGTCCGCGCGCGGTGGACAGACGAGGCCATGGCGACAGCAGACTTCCTTGTGATCGGCGGCGGGGTCGCGGGCTTGTCCGCGGCGGCCCGGCTCGCGGCGCACGGCCGCGCAGTGGTTCTGGAGGCGGAGGAGGCGGTCGGCTACCACAGCTCCGGCCGAAGCGCGACCTTTGCCCATTATGGCATCGGCGACCGGACGGTGAGGGGGCTCACCTCCTACAGCCGCAGCTTCTTCCAGGCGCCGCCGGATGGGTTCGCTTCAACGCCGCTCGCGCAAACCACGCCGGCCTTGTTCATCGCGCGCGAGGAGATGGTGCCGACGCTGGACGCGCTCCAGGCGGAGATGCAGCTCTTCACCGACACCAGCTCCTATGCCGGCGAGGCGGAGATGCGCGCGCTTTGCCCGATCCTCAAATTCGGGGAGGGCGCGGTGGTCGCCGGTGTTGTCGACCGCGGCGGCCTCCGCCTCGATTCGGACGCGCTGCTCCAGGGCTATGCCCGCGCGGTTCGCGCCGCGGGCGGCGAGACGCTCACCGGCCGGCGCATCGCCGCGGTGGCTCGGTCGGGTGGGGGTTGGGAGGTCACCACCGAGGCCGGAGAACACTGGTCGGCGCCGATCCTGATCAACGCCGCCGGGGCCTGGGCCGACGCGATAGCAAGAATGGCGGGCGTCACCCCGCTCGGCCTGCAGCCGAAGCGTCGGACGATCATCGTGGTCGATGGGCCCGCCGGCCACGACGTGCGCGGCTGGCCTTTCGTCAAGACCGCAGTCGACGAATTCTACATGCTGCCGGAATCGGGCCGCCTGATGGCCTCCCCGGTCGACGAAGTGGATTGCGAGGCCTGCGATGCGCAGCCCGACGATTACGACGTCGCGCTCGCCGCCTATCGGCTCGAGGAATATACGACGCTGCCCGTGCAGCGCATCGCGCATCGCTGGGCCGGACTTCGCACCTTCACCCGCGATCGCGTGCCGACCGCCGGCTTCGCGCCCGATGCGCCCGGCTTCTTCTGGCTGGCCGGGCAAGGCGGCTACGGCCTCCAGACGGCGCCTGCGATGGCTGAGGCTAGCGAAGCTTTGATCCTTGGGAGCAGCTGGCCGGAAGGATTGTCGGGGCTCGGGGTGGAGCAGGAGCAGATCCGGCCGGAGCGGCTGCTTCAATCATAGCGGCCATGCGGATGAGCTGAATCGCGAATAATAGAAGGTCAGTCGTAGCTGATCGTCACCTTGGCTGCTGCTTGCGCCGCGAGTTGCCGCGCCTCGCCGGTCGTCGAACCGGTGGCGAGTGCGACCCCCATCCGGCGATAGGGCCGGGTCGAAGGCTTGCCGAAAACGCGCACGTCCACCTCGCCAGCCTCGCTTCCGAGCGCCAGCGCATCGGCAAGGCCGTTGAAGGCGAAACTCTCCGACGCCCGATCGGCCAGGATCACCGCGGAGGCCGAAGGGGCGAGGGTGCGGATCAGCGGGATCGGCAGGCCCATGACGGCGCGAGCGTGGAGGTCGAACTCCGATAGATTCTGAGAGATCAGCGTGACCATCCCCGTATCGTGCGGCCGCGGCGACAGCTCGGAAAAGATCACCTCTTCGCCGTGCACGAAGAATTCGACGCCGAAAATGCCGTAGCCGCCGAGATTTTCGACCACGGCCGCCGCCATCGCCTGCGCGTCCTTCAGCGCCTCCGGCGACATGGCGGCTGGCTGCCAGCTTTCCTGATAGTCGCCGCGCTCCTGCCGGTGCCCGATCGGATCGCAAAAGAGGATGCCGCCCCGCGTGCGCACCGTCAGAAGGGTGATCTCATAGTCGAAGTCGATGAACTCCTCGACGATCACCCGCGCTCGGTCCCCACGCATGTTAGCGACCGCATAATTCCAGGCGTCCGCCAGTTCGCCCTCGTTGCGGACGGTGCTCTGTCCCTTTCCCGAAGAGGACATGACCGGCTTCACCACGCACGGCAGACCGGTATGCCGCGCCGCCTCCAGCGCCTCGTCGAGACTTTCGGCGAAACGGAAGCGTGAGGTGCGGAGCTCGAGCTCGCCCGCGGCAAGCTCGCGGATCCGGTCCCGGTTCATCGTCATGGCCGTCGCACGTGCGGAGGGGACGACGGAAAAGCCTTGCGCCTCCACGTCCAGCAGCACCTCCGTCCGGATTGCCTCGACCTCGGGGACGATAAGGTCGGGCTTGTGCTGCGCGATCGCAGCGCGGAGCCGGTCTGCCTCAAGCATGGAAAACACTTCGCCCCGATCGGCCACCTGCATCGCCGGCGCATCGGCATAGCTGTCGCAGGCGATCACATAAGCGCCGAGGCGCTTTGCGGAGATGGCGAATTCCTTGCCGAGTTCGCCCGAACCAAGCAGCAGGATCCTGGCGGTGAACGTCATGCGGGTCCGCTCCTCTTCCCTTGAGGAGCGGACCGCTACACCGGAGGGCTGTCGTTCACCAGATCAGAGCGGTCAGTAGTCGCCGTTCTCGAGCTTCTTCCAATCCGCCTTGGTGTGGCAGGCACGCAAGGATTTTATTCGGGTGCCCGTCATTGCAAGCTGCTTGCAGATCAGCTTCTCGTCCTTGCGGGCAGCCTTTCCGCCTTCAGCATTGCTCTCGGCTTTGGTGGTGGCTTCGGCCGATTTCTCCTCCGCCTGCGCCGGAATGGCGAGCGCCAACAGCGAGGCGCCGATGATGCTCCGGCCGAAGAACCGAAGTGAATATTCCTTCATGACCCCAAACTCCCCGAAAAGACACTCTATTCACCCCGATCTTTTCCTAGCGGAGCGGCTTGGGATTGAGTTGTCTGAGCTTGCGAACTTTACCGCTCTCGATCCTTCTTTCACAAAGCGGCGTCCTGAAGCGGTGACGACCTGGTCAGCTTGCCGCTCAACGCGGCCCAAGACCAGCTTGGGACCATCGTCAGGATTGCGGAGCAGGTCGGATCCTGG
>JALYGI010000014.1 GCA_030777185.1 Pseudomonadota bacterium | reverse complement strand
CTTCAAGGTCAGGAGCCGGTCGCCTACCTGAACAGCCGTCTGGCGGCTCAGATTTCCGAGGCTTTCCGCGAAGAGCTACAGCCGGACCTCGCCGCCGATGCCGTGGGCACCTGCGATGGCGGCGAGGGTCACCTGCTGCTCAGGCTCGTCCTTAGGAGTGCCGAAGCGCGACGACACCGCCGGCAACTCCGCTTTGGTCATTTATTCGGCCTTTTCAGCGCCGTCCGCCGGAGCGTTCTCGGGAGCGCCCTCGGCCGGCTCGGCGGTGGACTGCCCCTCGTTGGGGGCCTCGTTCGCAGGCGTCGCCTCGCCCGCTCCGCCCTCGTCGCCGCCCGCCTCAGCGGTTTCGGCGGCGTCCGCGGTCTCCGGCGTTTCTGCGGCTTCGGCCGCGGCGGCGGCCAACTCGGCTTCGCGAGTCGCACGCTCCTCAGCACGCTCCTTGGCCTTCTCGCCGGGCTCGCCCTTGCTCGGGTTCGAGCGGGCGGCTCGCTCGAGCAGGCCCGCTTGGTCGAAGAAGCGATGAACTCGGTCGGAAGGCTTGGCGCCGACCGACAGCCAGTGGCGCGCGCGTTCGGTGTCGAGCTTCACGCGCTCCGGATTGTCCTTGGCGAGCAGCGGATTGTAGCTGCCGATGCGCTCGATGAACTTGCCGTCGCGCGAATTGCGGGCGTCGGTAACGACGATCTTGTAATAAGGACGCTTCTTCGCACCGCCGCGTGAGAGCCTGATTGCTACTGCCATTTGGTCTTCCTTTCTTTCGCTCCCCGGCGAAAGCCGGGGTCCAGTGTGGCTCCCGGCCTTCGCCGGGGAACATTCATTTCTTCATGAATTTGTCGAAGCCCGGCGGCAGGTTGAACGGCGCCCCGCCCCCTGCTCCGGGCAAACCGGGAAGACCGGCCGGCGGCGCCGCGCCGGGGCCAGGCATCCCGCCCATGCCGCCGAGCATACCGCCAAGGCCTCCCCCTCCACCGCCGAAGAGGGCGCCAAGCTTGCCGAGGCCGCCCATCTTTTTGATCTTCTTCATGGCCGACGCCATTTCCTGATGCATCTTCAGGAGACGGTTCACTTCCTGCACGGTCGTGCCGGACCCCTTGGCGACCCGGATCTTGCGTTTCGCGTTCAACAGCTCGGGCCGGGTCCTCTCCTTGGGAGTCATCGATCCAATGATCGCGTCCAAACGCGGCAGCGTCTTGTCGTCCTGCGCCTTCTGAGCGACGCCGGCCATCTTCTTCATGCCGGGCAGCATGCCGGCGAGCGCGCCGAGGCCGCCCATGCGCTGCATCTGCTGGAGCTGACTGCGAAGATCGTTGAGGTCGAACTCCCCTTTCGCCATTTTCTTGGCGAGCGCCTCGGCCTCTTCGACCTTGATTGTTTCCTGCGCGCGCTCGACCAGGCTGACGACGTCGCCCATGCCGAGGATCCGGCCGGCGACGCGGCCCGGATGGAAGGGCTCGATCGCGTCGATCCCCTCGCCCACGCCGGCGAACTTGATCGGCTTGCCCGTAACGGCCCGCATCGACAGCGCGGCGCCGCCGCGCGCGTCGCCGTCCATGCGGGTGAGGACAACGCCGGTGAGATCGACCTCGCTGGTGAAACTGCGCGCGACGTTGACCGCGTCCTGACCGGTCAGTGCATCGACCACGAGCAGGGTCTCGGTCGGGACGGCCACTTCCGCCACCGCCTTCATCTCGTCCATCAGCGCCTGGTCGACGTGGAGCCGGCCCGCGGTGTCGAGCATCAGCACGTCATAACCCTGGAGCCGCGCGGATTGGACAGCACGGCGGGCGATGTCCACCGGCTGCTGCCCCGGCACGATCGGGAGCGTCGCGACGTTCGCCTGGCGGCCGAGCACGGCAAGCTGTTCCTGCGCCGCCGGCCGCGCCACGTCGAGCGAGGCCATCATCACCTTCTTGCGCTCTTTCTCAGCCAGGCGCTTGGCAAGCTTGGCGGTGCTGGTGGTCTTGCCCGACCCCTGCAGGCCAACCATCATGATGATGGCCGGCGGGGTCACATCGATGGAAAGCTCGGCTGCCTCGGCCCCAAGCATGTCGATCAGCGCATCATGGACGATCTTGACCACCTGCTGGCCCGGCGTCACCGACTTCAGCACCTGCTGGCCAACAGCCTGTTCGGTTGCTTTGTCCACGAACTCGCGGACGACCGGAAGCGCGACATCGGCTTCCAGCAGCGCAATGCGGACCTCGCGCATCGCCGCCCGAACGTCCGCCTCGTTGAGCGCGCCGCGGCCGCGCAGGCGGTCGAAAACGCCGCTCAGCCGGTCGCTCAGGCTCTCGAACATCGGCTCCGTCCTCCTCAATCCAGCGTCAAACGCAAAAGCGCCGGCGGGCGAAACTCGCCGGCCAGCGCGCGTCGACGGACGCTTTCTTCAACCCATTCGTGCAAACGGGATGGCGCGCAGATAGCCTTAGGAAGGCGCGAAAGCAAGGTTTCGAGGAGGCTTAAACCTTGAGGCGGGACGGAAGCGCTTCCCGGCGAGCGCTCGGCTCAGCTTGCGAGCTTTGAGCCGAACTGGGCCTTTGCGGACAACCGGCCGCTTCCTGCCCGTGGATCGAAGGTCAGCGTCTGGATGCTCGCCGGGTGCAGTTCCTCTTCGAACGAGCAACCGAGCTGCCCGTCCTTCGCCCACATAACTGTCGCGCGCACCGCCTCCAGGCCCGGCAGCTTGATCAGCATGGAGGAACCCTGGCCCACGTCCGCTGCCGTGACGATCCGGAAGCCCTGTTCGGAGATATCGAGGACGTTCACCGGGTGCGAGGACACGCCTTCACTCTCGAGGATTGCCGCGAAGTTGACCGCCCGGCGACGGGTTTGCCGCTGTTCCGCGCCGTCGCCGAAATAGGCGACTTGGGCGGGAATGGGGCGAGAGAGCTTGTTCATCTGCACGAACTTATCGCATCTCGCCTAAAGCCTTATTAATCGAGCGCGTCTGCGAATATCGTGATTCCCGCGTTCGGCCCGGCAATCCGCTGAACGCATCTTTCCTTGTGGCCTTTTCCCCCGCCTGGTCCTAGTCGTTTGGCGGCAGGAGGACCGGGATCATGGGCGGCGAAAATCTGGACGCGCAACTCGAGCCCATTGCGCAAGTGCTGATCCTGATCATCGTTCTGATCGCCGTCGCGACCGTCTCCTTCCTGATCATCAACAAAGTCGCTCGGCGGAGGCGGGAGCGAAGCCACAACAAGCTCTCCGCCTCGCGAAGGACAAAGCACACCCAGGTTGATCTGCTCGGCGGTTCCAGCGCAGACAAGGAGGAGCCGGCGCGGCATCGCTCGGTGCACCAGCGAAGGCGGCGCAACAGCTCGCAGCATGCGATGATCGACATCCTGGCGCGGCCGAAAGAATCGCCTGAGAGCGATCCACCCGAAGGCACCCCGACCAATTAAACTGACCCGAGCGTGACCAAGCCGCAACCTTGCCTCCGGCTGCCGCGCTGAGCCACCGGTCACCGCCTCCTGAAGCTGGCATCGACCATGATGCAATTTCTTAACGAAGCTGCGCCACTGTCCGCGGAAGAGTTGCTGAGGGGACGGACAGTGATATCGAACCAGCGCTATTTCGAACGCCGTGCATCGGAAGAGGCCGCAAGGGCAGCAAGAGCAATGAGCGCCGATGCCAAACTGTGGCATCGGGAACTGGCCGAGAAGTTCAGCAGATTGGCCAAAGATGATGAGCCGCCTCATCCGGCAGATCGTCGGCTCGATCCGAAGGGAGCAACCGGCAACCATTGAACCGGCGATTTCCGCGAACTTACGGCTTCTTCATTGACGCACCGATAATCGTTTCGGCAGCGGGAGCTTCGAAAGAATGGTGAGCATGTTTTCGAAGCCGGGAACCGGGCCGGTTCGATCCGGCGACGAAGATTTCGTCATCATCGGCACGGCTGTCGCATGCCTTCTCGTCATCGCGGCCCTCGGCAATTTCTATTTCGATTCGCTCCGCTCCCAACTCCTTCAGCTAAGCTCGAACAATGGCACGCTCGTCGTCTGCCTGCTGCTCCTGAATGTCGCGCTCACCATCTACGGCTGGCGTAAATATCGCGATGTGAAGCGCGAGGTCGTTGAACGGACGGCAGCGGAGATGCGGGCCCAGTCGCTCGCATCCACCGATCCGCTCACCGGCTTCCTGAATCGACGCTCGCTAGCCGAGGCGGTGGAGGATCTGCTCGAGCGCGCCGACAAAAGGAAGCGTGCGGTCGCCATGCTGATCGTCGACCTCGACGGGTTCAAAACCATCAACGACGTCCACGGCCACCTCACCGGCGACAATCTTCTCAGGATGACAGCCGAGGTGATCGGCAAGGCGCTGCCCAAGGACGCAATCGGAGCGCGGCTGGGCGGCGACGAATTCGCGGCCGCCTTCCTGTTCGACCCCGCCATGCCCCGCGAGGTCGAGGCGGTGGCGGACTATATCGTCGAGCGTATGGGCAAGCCCTTCGACCTTGCCGGCGTGCACACCCACATCAGCGCCTCGCTCGGAGTGGCGCGCTCGGACCTGGACTGCACCAGTGTCGATGCTTTGCTACGGCGTGCCGACATCGCCATGTATGCCGCCAAGAAGCTCGGCCGGGGCCGGCACGTCTGGTTCGACGCCAGCATGGAGCGCGAACTCCAAAAGCGGAACAGCGTTGAAGCGGGGCTTCGCACCGGTATCCCGGAATACCAGTTCGTGCCTTTTTTCGAGCAGCAGATCGATCTCGTCTCGGGCAGCCTCCACGGATTCGAGGTGCTTGCCCGCTGGCACCACCCGGATCTCGGCCTGGTGGCGCCCGACGAGTTCATCGGCGTAGCCGAGGAATGCGGGCTGATCGGCGATCTTTCCTTTTCGGTGATGCGCCAGGCGTTCCTGGAGGCGCGCGGCTGGGATTCGCATCTGACCCTCTCGGTCAACATCTCGCCGACACAGCTCAAGGATCCATGGCTGTCGCAGAAGATCGTCAAATTGCTGGTCGAAACGGGGTTCCCTTCCGAGCGGCTCGAGGTAGAGATCACGGAAAGTTCGCTGTTCGAGAATCTCGGCCTGGCGCAATCGATCGTCGGCAGCCTCAAGAACCAGGGGATACGGGTGGCGCTCGACGATTTCGGGACTGGCTATTCCTCCCTCGCCCACCTTCGTGCCCTTCCCTTCGATCGGATCAAGATCGATCGGAGCTTCGTCACCTCACTCAACACCAATCCGGAGAGCGTCGCGATCGTCAACGCGATCACCCGGCTGGCGGACAGCCTCAACCTGGCCGTTACCGCCGAGGGCATCGAGGACGCGCTGATCGAAGCGCGGCTGCGCTCGATCGGCAGCTACAAGGGGCAGGGCTGGTATTATGGAAAGCCGATGCCGGTGGGTGATGTGCGCAAGATGCTGGCCGACCGGGGGCTGCTGCCGACGTCCCGCGTCCAAGATCCGTCGGGGCTGCCATTGGAAGGCCTCAGCCGCACCGGCTAGGTTCTGTTCGATTGAGGTGGAAGCGCTACACGCTTCCGCCGTAGCCGTGGATCAGGCCCTTTTCATCTGATTGAGACCTTGATCCACAGATCAGGGTGGTTCAGCCCGATCCGATCAAGGTCTCGAGCCGCCGCGGTGGACTTGCCCCGCCCCGATCCTTAGATCGCGCCGCAATGATGCGGCGTTTCCATAAGATGCATGGTCTCGGCAACGACTTCGTCATCTTCGACGCGCGCCAAGACGCCGTCGAGATGAACGGGGCCCGCGTGCGCTCCATCGCCGACCGGCGCACCGGCATCGGGTGCGATCAGCTGATCCTGCTCGAGCCTTCGGACGCGGCGGACCTCAAGATGCGCATTTTCAACGCCGATGGCGGCGAGGTCGAGGCCTGCGGGAACGCGGCACGCTGCGTTGTTTTGCTGGAAGGTGGTCAGACCCGGATCGAGACACGCGGCGGCGTGATCGGCGGATCGGCCGGAGCAGGCGCAGCGACGGTGGAGATGGGGGAGCCCCGCTTCGGCTGGGACGAGATCCCACTCGCCTACCCAATCGACGCGGCGGCGATGCCGGTCGGCTGGGAGGAGCTGCAGAATCCCGCGGCTGTCAATGTCGGAAATCCGCACATTATCTTCTTCGTCGAAGATGCGGACGCGGTGGAGCTGGAACGGCTGGGGCCCGAGATCGAACGCGATCCGCTCTTTCCAAGCGGGGTGAACGTCAACGTCGCCTCGCTGGAGGGCGATAGCATCAAGCTTCGCGTCTGGGAACGCGG
>JALYGI010000013.1 GCA_030777185.1 Pseudomonadota bacterium | reverse complement strand
TCGTTGAGGCGCGCCAATGCTGCCATCGCGTATCGAGCGAGGGCTCCCGATGATCCCTCGCGAGGCCCGGCGGGCGACGACCAGCGGCGAGTGGGAGCATCTGCAACGAGGAGGCGGGGAGCCCAGCGGGCGATGCAGAAGAGTGCTGTCGGCAGTGCCATCGTCAACCACAAGTCGTGCAATGCCTCCGGCCACAGCGGCAGGTAGAATCCGACATCGTAGGTGAAGTCGTAAAGCTCGTTGACGAGAGCGGCCCCGAACATCAACCCCCAAGGGAGCGGACTGGCCAAAGGGCGTCTGAGGAGAAGGACGAGGAAGAATTGCCCGCCGACGCCGCCGAGGACGTGGAGCGCGTCTCGCGAAACGCCGGTCGCTTCGACCAGGAGCAGCTTTACGCCATGCCAATCCATCCAAACCTGCCATGACCGTTCTGATCTGCTGAAGCTCGCGAAGGCGCCCGCTGCCAACGTTGCAAATCGCTTCGGGGAGGGTGAATAGGCTGCTCGCAGTTTCCGGCAAGAGCGCGTCGCCGTCCTTGGCCTTTAGGCGGGGCTTCGGATCGAGCTTTGGCGCTCCGGAAGGCTTCGCGGCAGTTTCGGAATGGCACAACCGAGCGACGACAAGGGCACGGTCTCGCCCTCCTCACTCGCTGCCTATAGACAGCCGAGCGCCGCTCGGCTGACCTTCGTCGTCTCCAGGCCCGGGCCTGTCGCTCTCCAGCGCCTCAGAATCTGTCCACGATTGGCACGTGCCGCCTCTTTGCAGCGCGTCAGGACCTTGCCCGAACACGGACTAAGCCTTCTTCGGACAAAGCCAAATCTTTGATAAATAAGCTTAATTCTCGCCCAGCACCGATGGGAGGCGGAGCGTGTTCCGGGATCGAGCGACCTCTCGCTCACCGCCGGGCGATTGTTCGGAAGAAGCCTGGAGGCTATGTTCGGCTCGGGTGTATGAGAGTGAAGAAATCGGCCGCGATGACAAAAAAAAATTTACCGGAGCGGAAGGCGGTATGCCCGCCGATCGGGGATGGAATCCCGCCGGGCGCGGAAATCGCGGACGATGTCTCGATCGGCCCGGGTGCTATCCTGAATTCGCATTTGAGTGTGGAACCGGCGGTGAGCATTGGTCCCGGCGTCATATTCGCGGAGGAGGGCACGAGGCGGACCGTTCTTCGCGCCGGGGTCCACATCGGTGCGGGGGCTGTTGTTGGCGCCGGGATCGAGCTCGGCTGGGGTGCGCACGTTGAGCCCGGAAGCGTCGTCCTCGCATCCGTGCCTCCGAACGCGATAGTTCGCGGGAATCCGGCGGCCATAATCGGTTATACGGAGGCCTCGCAAGCCAGACCTCCAGGGGCTCCGATCCAGACAGTGGATGCCCCGCAAGGTGACGTGCGCAGGGCAACGCCCCATCGAATCGGAGTGGGGGAGGCGGCGCTCTATTCGATGCCGCTCATAACGGATCTTCGGGGAAGCCTTACTGTCGGCGAATTCACGGAAAGCTTTCCGTTCGTGCCCAAACGCTACTTCATGGTTTTCGCCGTCCCGTCCGAAAAGCTGCGCGGCGAACATGCCCATCGTGAATGCGAGGAGTTCCTCGTGTGCGTTCAGGGATCATGCCGAGCGCTTTTGGACGACGGCCGAGCACGCCGGGAGGTGGTTCTCGATCGGCCCAACCTGGGCCTCTACATGCCCCCAATGATTTGGGGAACGCAGTATCGCTACACGCGCGACGCCGTCCTTCTCGTCTTGGCCTCGCATCCCTATGACAGCGCAGATTACATCCGGACCTATGGAGAATTTCGGGAGGAAGTCGGGCGGGAGACGCGATGATTCCGTTCCTGGAGCTGCGGCCCGCCTATCTGGAGCTCAAAGAGGAGATCGACGGCGCCTTGGCGCGGGTGCTCGATAGCGGATGGTATATTTTCGGCGACGAGGTGGCAGCCTTCGAAGCGGAATTCGCCGATTTTTGCGGGGCTTCGGAATGCGTGGGCGTGGGCAACGGTCTCGACGCGCTGCACCTCGCGCTTCGGGCGATGGGGGTCGGCCCTGGAGACGAGGTGATCGTCAGCAGCAACAGCTATATTGCCACCTTGCTCGCCGTCAGCCTCGTCGGAGCCACTCCGGTTCTTGTCGAGCCGGATCCGGCCACCCACAATCTCGATCCAAACCTGATCGAAGCCGCGCTCACCGAGCGAACCAAGGTCCTCCTTCCCACCCATCTGTACGGACAGCCTGCCGATCTCGACCCGATGCTTGAGATCGCCAGGAAATACGGGCTGAGGCTGCTCGAAGACGCCGCCCAGGCGCACGGGGCACGCTATAAGGGCCGCCGGGTCGGCGCTCATGGCGATGCGGTGGCGTGGAGCTTCTACCCGAGCAAGAATCTGGGCGCGATGGGTGACGCGGGAGCGGTCACGACCAACGATACGGATCTTG
>JALYGI010000012.1 GCA_030777185.1 Pseudomonadota bacterium | reverse complement strand
CGGTCGGTAAACTCCTGCGTGACGTTCAGCGTCCCCTGCTTGAACTGGGTCGTGCCAAACTGGGCGTCGGCGGAACTCCGCCAATCGACGTCGTCCAGCACCAGATAGTCCGCCTGGCCGGCCGCGTTGACATTGGCTTCCCGGATCTTGGTGTTGGGGCGACCGAGCAGTTGCTCGTAGAATCCGGTCGCGTTCGACGTCGGGATGAAGCCCGGAGAAACGGGCGAGTTGTAATAGTCGAACGGATCGAGATTGTTCGGGTTGAAGCTGTTGCGGGTTCCGGGGACCAGGCGGCCGCCATAAAGCGTCTGGCCGCAGTCGAGGCCCGGACGTGGCCGGCAGTCCGGATAAATCAGGAGTCGATCCGCAAGGAAGTTCGAGTTGCTAGGCGGGCGCAGCGTCCCCTGCTGAACGCGAGCGTTGGTGCCGTTCCGGTTGAGGCCGACCGGGGTGATCGCGTTGACGATGCTGTCCTGCCGGTAACGCGAATAGACGCCGTCTAGTATCACTTCTGTGCGGCTCGTCGGCCGCCACTGCGCCGTCAGCGTCGCACCGAGGCGGTCATAGGAAAGGTCCTGGCGCCCGATCGCGGGCAGAGCCGGGATGATGGTGGTCGGAGTGATCAGCGCGTAAGCTGCGGGGTTCGAACCGAAGGTCGGGCCGGTACCGGCGGTGCTTGGCTGCGCAAAGCCGAAAACCGGGGGCGATTTGCCCGCATGCTGTGAGTTGCGATAGGCAAATTCAAACGCGCCGATGCTCCGCGAATAACGGTCGATCTGCTGGCGCTGGTCCTGGTACGCGAACGATCCGAGGATGCCGAAGCTGTCACTCAGCCGCTTCGAAAAGAGCGCCGTGAAGCGGGGATTCAGCGTCGAGCCATTTTCGCGATATTCGCCCTCCAGGCCAAGCGCGACGCGGTCGGTCTTGAAAGCCAGCGGGCGGCCCGTCGTGAGATCGATGATCGCGCCGAGCGAGCCTTCGTCATTGGCGGCCGCGGTCGACTTGGTGACCTTGATTCCGCCGAACAGCTCGGAGGCGAAGGTGTTGAAGTCGAAGCCGCGCGAACGGTTGGCGCCAGCATCCGAGCTGATGCCGCCGGCGACTGCCTGCGCATCGGCGCCATTGAGGCGGACCATCTGGAAGTCGCCGCCAAGGCCGCGGACGGTGATCGAACGTCCCTCGCCATTGTCACGGTCGATGGAGATGCCCGGGAGGCGCTGGATCGATTCGGCGAGGTTTGCGTCCGGGAAGTCGGCAATGTCCTCGGCCGTGATCGCATCGACGATCTGGTTCGATCGGCGCTTGAGGTTCAGCGCGTTCTGGAGCGAGGCTCGAAAGCCGGTGACGACGATCTCGTCCCCGGCAGGCGCTTCCGCCGAGCCGGAATCCCCCTGCCCACCCGGAACGTCGTCGGCCATGGTCTCACCGGCCGCGGGGACACCCGAAATCGGGTCCGCGTTCGCCGGCGCAGGCTGATTCGGCTCTACCGGCTGCTGGGCCTGCGCGGCTTGACCTGCCGAGGGCTGGGCTGCGGGCTGCGCGGTCTGAGCGGCGGCGGGTGCAGCCAGCAGCCCCGCCAAAATGAGCGCGCCGGTGGAAACGGTGCTGAACAACGGGTTCGTGGTGATTCGGGCCAAGTCTACTCTCCTGTTGGCGCTGGCTCGCTTCCCGAGCTCTGCCTCGCAATTGATACCGGTGTCATCACCGGTACTGCTACCGGTGTCAACTTCACGCATATCAGTCTGTTGGGCCCTTACGCAAGTCCCCTGCTGGACCCGCTATTGCCGAACCTGCGCGCCCCGTTCCTTGGTCAGCCCTGCCTTGTCCGAGCTGCGAACGTTCAGCCCCCGCGCATCGACTTGCGCGTGACGGACGAGGAGATTCCGCTTCGAGCTTATCTTCACGTTCCGGAACACCAGCCCCTCGATGATCCTTTCCGGAAGCCCGACAACGATGCCAGCCCGATCGGCGCCGGTGGCGGTCAATCCTTCCACGCGGACATTGCGGATCCACGGCGTTGAGTTCGGCTTGTAAGGTCGGGCCGGATCGGCGTCGCTCGGATAGATCTGATGGCCCAGCACGAAGCCGCCGTTTGTGGACAGAGCTTTCGCAACTGCGGCTTCGTCATAGCCGGCGCTTTCATAATAGCTTGAGAACACCATCGGAGTCTCGACGTCAGTCATCCGGTTGTTCCTGAAAACCACGTCCTGGACGATCCCTCCCCGCTCGCGGGGCGTCTTGATTCGAATGCCATACATGGCGCCGGTCAGCTCGTTGTCCTCGACAAGGACGTTCCGAACCCCGCCGATCGTCTCGCTTCCGATGGAGATGCCGCGCCCGGCCAAGCCGCGATTGCCGCGGATGACAATATTCTCCACCGCCGCATCGGGCCGCTTTGGGTTCACCTTCAGCGACTTGATGGCCACGACATCGTCGCCGACATCGAAGAAGTTGTTGGTGATCCGCATGTTCCGAGTGTCTATCGGATCGATCGCGTCGGTGTTCGGCGAATGCGCCAGCGCGACGAAGCTCATCCCGTTGACGGTCACGTCCTCCGAATCCTTCACCACCAGATGGAAGCTCGGCGAGTTAAAGAGGCCGATGCCGTCGAACAGCAGGTTTCGGCTACGTACCGCGTGAACCAGCCGCGGCCGGTTCGTGCTGCCGCCGCGCTTGTTGC
>JALYGI010000011.1 GCA_030777185.1 Pseudomonadota bacterium | reverse complement strand
GCTTCAGGAAGACTTCGGACCGACTTGGTGCAAATCTCACCGGTCTTTTCACCAAGGCCGCACTCGACGATGACGTTCTCGACGACATCGAAGAAGCGCTGATCGCTTCGGACCTGGGGCCGCAAGCAGCTGTCCGCGTGCGCGCACGCCTGGCCGGCGAGCGATTCGAGCGCGGCCTCAGCGAAGCCGAGGTGAAGCGGATCGTTGCGGATGAGCTCGCCAAGATCCTCGCCCCGGTCGCAGTGCCGCTGGAGATCGACGCGTTCCCGCGCCCGCAGGTGATCCTGGTCGTGGGCGTCAACGGTTCAGGCAAGACGACGACCATTGCCAAGCTCGCGCACCTGTTCCTGGAGCAGGATTACAGCGTGCTCCTGGCAGCAGGGGACACGTTCCGAGCCGCGGCGATCGAGCAGCTTCGCATCTGGGCCGATCGGATCGGAGTACCGATCATCACCGGGCCTGAGGGGGGCGATCCTTCGGCAATCGTTTTCGACGGGGTGAAGAAGGCCACTGCCGAGGGCATCGACGTGCTGATCGTCGACACGGCCGGCCGGCTCCAGAACAAGAAAATCCTGATGGACGAGCTCGCCAAGATCCGGCGCGTGCTCGGCCGGCTCAATCCGGAAGCGCCCCATGATGTCGTGCTCGTGCTCGATGCGACCACCGGGCAGAACGCGCTCAACCAGATTGAGGTTTTCAAGGAAGTGGCTGGAGTGACCGGGCTCGTTATGACGAAGCTCGACGGGACCGCGCGGGGCGGCGTGCTCGTCGCCGCCGCCGAGCAATATGGCATCCCGATTCACGCCATCGGCCTTGGCGAGGGCATCGAGGATCTGCGCCCCTTCGATCCACTGGAAGCCGGACAGGCGATCGCAGGTGCGACCGAGGCGGACCTCCTGTGAGTGGACCAAGCATGACCGACAGCGAACAGACAAAGGCCTCGACCGGCGCGAAGCTGGCGATCGATCTTGGACCGCTGCTCGTCTTCTTCCTGGTGAACGGCTTCGCGCCGGTGCCGGGCATGGTGAAGATCTTCTACGCGACTGGCGCCTTCATGGCAGCGATGCTGATCGCGATGATGATCTCGCAATTCCGCTACAAGCATATCTCGCCGATGCTGTGGTTCTCGGGCGTGATGGTGCTGATCCTCGGCGGCCTTACCATCTGGCTCCACAACGAGACCTTTATCAAGCTGAAGCCCACCATCTACTATCTGGTGGCGGCCGGCCTCCTCACCTTCGGCGTCGTCACCAGGCGAAACCTCCTCGAGATGGTGCTTGGATCCGCCTATCCCGGCCTGTCGGAGCGGGGATGGCAGCTGCTGACGCGCAACTGGATCCTGTTCTTCATTGCAATGGCGATCGTGAACGAGGCGGTTTGGCGCACGACCAGCACCGATTTTTGGGTCGGCTTCAAACTTTGGGGTGCGCTGCCAGCGACCTTCGTTTTCGCCATGGCCAATATCCCGATGCTGATGAAGCACGGAATGGAGCTTGAACCCGGAAAGCAGGAACCGCCCGTTCCGCCGACCCAATGAGGGGCTCGGTGGAGCCGATCATCTCGATCTCCGGCCTCACCAAAGTCTATCCCTCGGGGCTCCAGGCGCTGAAGAGTGTGGATCTCGAGATTCGCCGGGGCGAGATCTTCGCGCTGCTGGGGCCGAACGGCGCGGGCAAGACCACGTTGATCAGCATTGTGTGCGGATTGGTGAACCCGACTTCAGGCACCGTTGTCGCGGACGGCCACGACATCATCCGCGATTATCGCAACGCCCGCTCCAAGATCGGCCTCGTGCCCCAGGAGCTTCATACCGACCAATTCGAGCCGGTTTGGGCGACCGTCTCCTTTAGCCGCGGTCTGTTCGGTTGCCCGCCAGATCCCGGCTATATCGAAAAGCTTCTTCGCGACCTTTCGCTCTGGGACAAGCGCAACGCGATCATGAAGGAGCTGTCGGGCGGCATGAAGCGCCGGGTAATGATCGCCAAGGCGCTTTCGCATCAGCCCAAGATCCTGTTCCTCGACGAGCCGACGGCGGGCGTGGACGTGGAACTCCGGCGCGACATGTGGCAGCTCGTTCATCGCCTTCGGGCGAGCGGAGTCACCATCATCCTCACGACCCATTATATTGAGGAGGCCGAGGAAATGGCCGATCGGGTCGGCGTGATCAGCAAGGGCGAGCTGATCCTCGTGGAGGGAAAATCGGAGCTGATGAAGAAGCTGGGCAAGAAGAAGCTGACGCTGAACCTCGCCGAGCCGATGACACGGGTGCCGTCGGAGCTCTCGGACTGGGATGTGAAGCTCAGTGCGGACGGCAGCGAGCTCGAATATGTGTTCGACGGCCGTGCGGAGCGTTCGGGAATACCCTCCCTCCTCCGCCGGATGAGCGACCTCGGCATCGGCTTCAAGGATCTCAACACCCAGCAAAGCTCGCTCGAAGACATCTTCGTCAGTCTCGTGACCGATCGGAAAGCCTCGTGAGCGCGGCCGCGTTCAACGCCCGCGGCGTCTGGTCGATCTACAAGTTCGAGATGCACCGCTTCCGCCGGACCTTGTGGACCGGGCTTGCGGTGCCGGTGATCACCACCTCGCTCTACTTCGTCGTGTTCGGCTCTGCGATCGGCTCGAGGA
>JALYGI010000010.1 GCA_030777185.1 Pseudomonadota bacterium | reverse complement strand
CAGCCGAGGCCCCAGGCGCCGAGCGTCGGACTTTCCCAATCGTCCTCGACGAAGCGGATGTCGTGGGTGGTGAAATCGATGCCGATCACGGCAAGGCTGCCCAGATAGAGAGACTGAAGGTCGGGCGGGCTCGGCTTCAGGATCACCTGATATTGATAATAATGGCCGAGACGGTTGGGGTTCTCACCATAACGGCCATCGGTCGGACGGCGGCTCGGCTGGACATAGCCGGCCTTCCACGGCTTGGGTCCGAGCGCCCGGAGCGTAGTCGCCGGGTGGAAGGTCCCGGCCCCCATCTCCATGTCGTAGGGCTGGAGGATCACGCAGCCTTGTGCGCTCCAATAATCGTGGAGCGTCAGGATGAGCTTCTGGAAACTGAGCGGTTGGCTGCCCACCTTTGGCCTTCGCAAGTGCAACAAGAAGTGCGGACGCTTTGGCGGATAGGCGCCGAAGGGTCAACCAAGCGGGAAAGGGCGAAAATGGCCGGCATTTGGACGAGCCTCAAGAAGGGCGCCACGAGAGCTCTGGCGGGATTTGGGCTGGTCTCCGTGGCCGCCTGCGCCACCGCGCAGTCGGCGCAGACCCGGGTAGCAGGGCCGAAGCCGGCGCTCTGGAAGGTCGCCGACAAGGACACCACCATCTACCTGTTCGGCACCATCCACCTGCTGCCGAAGGGCCTTCAGTGGCGCACGCCCGCGCTCGATGCGGCGATCGCGGCTTCGGACACGCTCTATCTCGAAACCGATCTCGGCGGCGACGTCATGGCGTCGGCGCACACCATGATGAAGCTTGGCGTCTCACCTGGCCTGCCGCCGATCGCGGAGCGCGTACCGGCCGAGAAGCGCGAGGCGTTCCGGAAGGCAGTGGCGGAAGCCGGAGTGCCCGAAAAGGCGCTCGACCGCATGGAGACATGGGCGGCGGCGCTCACCCTGCTCGCGCTGAATTTCCGCAAGATGGGGCTTGATCCCGAAGCGGGCGTGGAGCGCGGCCTCGCCTCCAGCTACAACGGCACCAGGAAGCCGGTGCGGGGGCTCGAGACGGTCGAGCAGCAATTCGGCTATTTCGACAGCCTCTCGGAACCAGCGCAGCGGGCGCTGCTCGTCAGCATGATCGACGATCCGGCGCAGGCCCGCACTGAGTTCCAGGCGATGCTGAACGCCTGGAAGAGCGGCGATACCGATGCGATCGCCCGCACCTTCGACAGCGAGACGACGCTCTCGCCGGAGCTTCGCAACGTGCTGATGAAAAAGCGGAACGCAGCCTGGGCCGATTGGGTAGCGAAGCGGCTCGGTCAGCCAGGCACCATCATGGTGGCGGTCGGCGCCGGCCATCTTGCCGGCAGGGATTCGGTGCAGCGGCTGCTCCAGGCGCGCGGTCTCCGCGCGACACGGGTCCAGTAAGCGGGTGCTCGCTCAGCGCGTGGCCGGTTGCTGACCTTCCCGCTCCGCATGGGCCTGGCCAGGAAGCCTCTAGACTCGTTGCCGGTTATGCTGAACCGTGAACGAGTCTATTTTCCCTTTGAATTGCCGTGCTTTCCGAGCCGTCAGGTGATTCCACCTGACTGGAAAGCACTCTAGGCCGCTGGGCTTCCTGTCACTGCTCGCCCGTCAGCTGACGGATGAGCCGTGCCATGTTGGCGATGTAAGCGGAGGTTGAAATCCCCGTCACCGGAGCGTCGGTCGTGTAGGGCGAGGTATCGCTCGCATCCCCGACATGGGTCGTGCGGAAGTCGCCCGGCACGGGCTCAGCGGGTCCATCCCCGCGATAGGGATTGCTTGTCGCGTTGAGCGGCGTCGGCCACCAGCCCTCAGGGTTCAGTGAGCGGATGAGGTCCCGTACGCTCGCCGCCGGAGAGCCGGCATTGAGGTCGGATCCCGTCATTCCGCCGCTGACAAAATAGCGGGGCAACGGGCGTGGATCGGGTGCTTGCAGGGGCGACGCCTTCGCCAGGTCGGCAGCCGGTATCTTCAGCAGTTCGTCGTAGCTGCGCCGAAGCTTCGCGACGTCGATGTTTCTAAAGGCGGAATAATGGCCCAAGGTCGCTTCCGCGCTGTAATCCCAATAATATTGGCCGTTCACCACGTTCGATCCGCGCCGGTGGACGTAAATCGGCCGGTTGGTGCCGATCTCGATGAATGTGGGAAAGCCGCGGCCGCCTCGCGGCTCCGGCAAGCGAACGCTCTCGAGCCAGGCGAGCGCCTCGGGGATCCGAGCAAGAAAGCGGCTGTCTCCCGTCATCCGGTAGAAGTTCATCAGCTGCTCGACATTGCCGGCCGTGGTGGCGGTATGGAGCGCGTTCGGCTCGTAGCTGCGCGCGGCCGCTGGCTTGAGATCGAGCGTATATTGAAGCGCCCATCCCGGCTGGGGCGGCCCCTGCTGCGTCAGCAGATAGATATTCATGCCCCGATGAATGGCGTCCAGCGCGCGCGTGTCCCCAAGCGATTGATAGACCATGACCAGGAACTTCACGTTCTCGGCGGCGACGTCGTCGTTGAACGTGATGTACTTCTGATATTCGGGATAGCTCGGATCGTAGGGCCAACGCTGCGGCCAACCACCGATCGGATATTGGCTGTCCAGCACGAAATCAACCGCGCGCTCCAATCCCGGACGGTATCTGGGGTCCCGCTTTTCGAGATAGAGCCGGAGCAGGAACTGGGCGGCTTCCGACGTTCCCATATCGTCGAACGTCGCATTGTCGGCGTAATGCTGGAATTCCTCCATTCGCCAGGCATTCCTGCCGATGGTCTCGTACCAGTGCTTCGTCGAGGATGGGCCGGCGAAGTCTATGAAATAGTTCCAGCCGCCGCTGCGGTGCTGGCCCCAGATAAGGGCGCCCGCCGCCTTCTCCGCCGCCCCATAATAATATTCGTCGCCCGTCGCGTGGTAGGCGTCAAGGAACAGGTGGCCCATCGTCGCAGTGCCGGGCGGCTGCACCCAGATCATCGACGGCTTGGCCTCGATTTCGCCCCAGCGGCGCGAGAAATCGGGCAGATAGGACCAGACATAACCGCCATTCGTGGCGACCTTCTCGACCATGAACGTGGTCGCACGCTTCATCGTCCGCTCGATCTCTACCCGGCTCTGGGAGAGCGCAGGCGCATGAGACCCCAGCAGTGCCGCAATCAGGATCAGTAGGCGTTTCAGCATCGTCGAACTTTCAGGCGAAGAGGCCGCGTTTTCGGCCCCAGGAGAAGAACAGCTCCTGCCAGCCCTCGACGCTCTTGCCGCGCGCAAGCCTGAGGCCGAAGCCGTGGCCGCCGTCTGGAAAGAGATGAGTCTCGACCGGCACCTTCGCTGCAACCAGGGCTGTGCGAAGCAGCAATGTGTTCTCGACGACGACGGAGCGATCATCCTCGGCGTGCAGGAGGAAGGTCGGAGGCGCGTTTGAAGGGACGTTGAGGTGCGGAGAATAAGCGCGCTCGCGATCCGACGACGGGTTCTCGCCGACGAGGTTCTTTCGGGAGCCGGCATGGGCGGTCGGCAAGCTCATCGATATCACCGGATAAATGGGTGCGGCGGCGTCCGGGCGTGCGGAGAGACGGTCCGCCTGGTCGAGCGGGGCATAGACACGGGCATCAAAGCGGGTGAGCAGATCCGCGCAGAGATGCCCGCCTGCCGAAAAGCCCATCGCGCAAACCCGCTCAGGGTCGATTCCGTAGAAACGAGCGCGGTGCCGGATGAGTCGCATTGCGCGCTGTGCGTCGGCGAGCGGGGTGTTCGGGCCGGAGCTCCACCCCTCGTGCGGCAAGCGGTAGAAAAGCACAAAGGCGGTGACGCCGCGGGCGGCGAGCCAGCGGGCCATCTCATAGCCTTCCTTGTCGATGACCACCCGATTGTAGCCGCCGCCCGGACTGATCAGCACGGCGGCCCCGCTCGGCCGTGCGGGCCTGAACACCGCCATGCGCGGGCGGCTGATCCCGAACACATAGCGATCGTTGAAGGACGGGTCGGTGCTTCGTTCCCTGACCGTCTCGACGGGCAGCTTGGCCGGCCGGCCCGGCGCACCCATTCGCCAGAGGTCGATCGTCTCGCTGGGATCGGCGAAGGTGAGATGCCGCGATTCCGGCGTGGTGGGCCCGGCAGTCTGCGCCGATCCGCGTGCGGCCAGACCAAAAGCCAGCGTGCCGAAGAGAGCAGTACGGCGGTCGATCATCATCGAAGGGCTTCTCGTTCAAAAAGGAATGCCGGCCGTCGTCGTTCCACGAGCGGCCGGCGAGATGGCTGCTTCGACAAAGCCAACCTTACAATTTAAAGCGCGCGCCGACCAGGAACGTGCGGCCGAAATGGTTATACTCGTAGTTGCGGTTGGCATCGATATCCACGAAGCGATCGCGATATTCGTCGGTCAGGTTGATGCCCTCCAGCGAAACTTCGATCTGCTCTGTGATCTCGTACCGCAGCGAGGCGTCGACGTTGATCGTGGAGCGGAAGCCCTCGAAGATGTTGCCCGTGCCGCTCGTACCCTCGAGGAAGGGCGAGCGGTAGCTCACCGACGTGCGAGCGCTGAAC
>JALYGI010000009.1 GCA_030777185.1 Pseudomonadota bacterium | reverse complement strand
CGGTGCTCGACCCGCTGAAGCGCGGCGCCGGCGATATCGGCTTCGTGGCGGAGGATGTGGACGGCCTGGTCGGGCTCGGCCCGGCCGGCAGCGGCTCGCACGCCGCGGGCGAGACGGTCGACCTGCCCAGCCTCGATCGCCAGGCCAAGCGCGCCGCCATACTGATGACGAGGCTTAGCCGCGAGCGCCGCTGAGCTGCCGCGCAGCGCCTTGTCTTGCCGAGCAAAGGACGGCGTGAAGCCGCACCGAATCCGCAGGCAGCGGCACTGAGTGAACCACTTGGAGTGCTTTCTAGTCAGGTGAGATCACCTGACGGCTCGGAAAGCACGGCATCAAAAGTAAACTAAACTCGTTTCCGGTTCAGCACGACCGGGAACGAGTTTAGAAGGGCAGCCAGCGGTTCTTCTCGCTGAACCTCATATAGCCGGCATTGATGCCGAGCCGGGCGCCGACGCCGAGGCGGATCGGGATCAGCACGGTGTCGCCGCGGCGCATGTAGCTGGCGGTGAAGCCGCCCACGACATAGGCGTTGCCCTCGGCCGCCGGATAGCGCTTGTAGAGGTTCTGGCTGTCGTGGAGGTTGTAGACCAGCACGAACACCTTGTTGGCGTCAGCGCCGAAATCGAAACCCAGCGATGGCCCCGTCCAGTAGACCGGCCGGTCGCCCTCAACGCCGTGGTGAAGCGTGCCCTCGCCATAGCGAACGCCCACGACCAGGGCGCCGCCGGCCTCGCGGCCGGTGATGTAGGCGCTGGGTTCACCCTGTTTGCGGAGCAGGTCCTCGAGCAGGCCGGCAAGCCCCTCGGCGCCGCGCCCGAATACGCCTTCGGCGGCTTTGAACACGTCGCCTTTCGCCACCGTCCCGCCGGCAGCCTGGCTGGCGCGCTCGGCCGCCTTGGCGGACGGGGAAGGAGCGGCGGCCGCGGGAGCCGCCTGGCTCTGCGCCTCGAAGCCGGGACTCGGCGCCGCTTCCTGGCTGCCGGCCTCGACCGGCTGATATTCCTCCTGGGCGGGAGGCGCCGCCTCCTGCGCCTCGGCCGCAGGCTCAGTCGCAGCGTTCGGATCGATCGTCTGGACCTGCGCGGCAACGGGAACGGCCATCGAAACGGCAGCGGCGGCGCACAGCTTCAGGAATGCGGAAATACTCATGATACAAATCCCCCCAACCTCGGATTGAGAGCTAAAGCCGCGCCGCCTGTCTGCGCAATGAACGGGCGGCAAAGCGAGTCCTAATCACGCCGGAACGAGTCCGCGACATCGGTTGAACAGCCGCCTTGCGCCCGCTATAGGCCCCGCTTCAGCGCTTAGCGGAGACGTGGGTGAGTGGCTGAAACCAACGCTTTGCTAAAGCGTCATACGGGTAACCGTATCGAGGGTTCGAATCCCTCCGTCTCCGCCATTTCTAGTCCCATCAAAGTGGTACTTTGATGGGGGCCCTCTTCTAAGGACCCCCATGCTCAGCCTCAATTTCATCCGCGAGAACCGGGAGGTCGTCGAAAAGGCGATCGCCGACAAAAATGTGAAGCTCGATCTGGGCGAGCTCCTCCGCCTCGACGGGGAAGTGCGGGTGATGAAATCGGAGATCGACGAGCTTCGGCGGCAGCGGAACGAGATCAGCGCCGGCTTCAAGACCGCCGACCCTTCGGAGCGTCCGGCGCTCGGGGCACGGGCCAAGGAGATTGGTGCGCGCGCGTCCGAGGTCGAGACGGCGCTGGCGGAGAAGAGCGCCGCCATGGACGCGCTGATGCTCCGCCTTCCGGGCATTCCCTGGGACGGCGCTCCGGTTGGGCCGGACGAAAGCTTCAACATTGTCGTCCGCCAGGAAGGCACGATCCCCAGCTTCGACTTTGAGCCGCGCGACCATGTCGCGCTCCTGGAGATCAACGACTGGGCCGAGCTCGGCCGGATCACCCAGGTCTCCGGCGCGCGCCAATATTGCCTCAAAGGGCGGCTCGCAATGCTGGAACAGGCGCTGATGCTGTGGGCACAGCAGCGGCTGGCGGCGGACGGCTTCACCCTGATGACGGTTCCGGCGCTGGCCCGGCCGCAGGCGTTCGTCGCGACCGGCCATTTCCCGGGCCATGAGGAAGAGGCCTATGAGATCCCCAAGGACGAGCTCTACCTCGCCGGCACCGGCGAGATCGCGCTGACCTCGCTCCATTCGGGCGAGATCCTGGAGGCGCAGCAGCTGCCGATCCTCTATGCCGGCTATTCGCCCTGCTTTCGGCGGGAGGCGGGAAGCGCCGGGCGGGATGTGCGCGGGCTGCTGCGCGTCCACCAATTCTACAAGCTTGAACAATATGTGATCTGCCCCGATGATCCGGAGGAATCCGCCTGCTGGCATGCCCGGCTGCTCGCCAACGCCGAGGGGATGCTGCAAGCGCTCGAAATCCCTTACCAGGTGATCGAAGCCTCCACCGGCGACATGGGCCTCGGCAAATATCGCATGAACGACCTCGAGAGCTGGGTTCCGAGCCTCGGCAAGTATCGCGAGACGCACAGCTGCTCGACGCTGCACGATTGGCAGGCCCGCCGCGCCAATTTGCGCTGGCGCGACGGGGAGCGGAGGGTGCGCTTCGTCCACACGCTCAACAACACCGCGCTCGCTTCCCCTAGAATCCTGGTGCCGCTGCTCGAAAATCACCAGCAGGCGGATGGGCGCGTGCGGCTGCCGGCGGCGCTGCAGCCGCTGATGGGCAGCGAGTATCTCTAGAGCACTTCCCGAAAAAGTGGGAACCGGTTTTTCGGCCGGGAAGTGCTCAGACATAATCTGGAGCCTTTCTGAACCGACAAGGCGATACCGCCTTGTCGGGAAAGGCTCTAGCCGATGAAGGTGCCGCGGCGGGACGATCGCGCTCCGCCGCTCCGGCTCCTCATTCGTGAGGGGCTAATCATTGCCACCCGCTTCTACCGTGCCTTTGGAAAGCTGGGCGAGCGGGGCCCGTCGGACGGTCCGCCGCTGATGGTCATCCCTGGTTTTCTGGCGGGAGACCACACGACGCTTGGGCTGCAGCGAGCCCTTGGTGATGCCGGTTACCGCGTCACCGGTTGGGGCCTCGGCTTCAACCGCGGTGCTCAGGCCGATACGCTCGACAGGATGATCGGTGAGATCGAGCGGTTCGGCCGCGGCGCGAAAGTGACGCTGGTCGGCTGGAGCCTCGGAGGTATCTATGCGCGGGAAGTCGCAAAGGTGCGTCCAGACCTGATCGCAAAGGTCGTGACGCTCGGCTCCCCTTTTTCCGGGGATCTCCGCGCGAACCATGCCTGGAGACTTTACCAGCTCATCGCCGGGCACTCAGTCTATGAGCCGCCCCTCAAGGTTGACGTGCGGTCGAAGCCGCCCGTGCCGACGCTGGCCATCTGGTCCCGATCCGACGGCGTGGTCGCCCCGGCAAGCGCACGAGGAGAGCCCGAGGAGCGGGACGAAGCGGTCGAGCTGGATTGCAGCCACATGGGTTTTGGGGTCTCCGGAAGGGCATTTCCGAAGATCGTGGCGGCAATCCGCCGCTTTTAAATCAGGAACGGCGCCGCCCTCGGGGCCCGAGCTCGTCCATGGCTTCGAGCTTCGCACTGATTGTCGCTCTAACGGCTTACTTCCCCTCCAGCTGAGTGATGATGAACGCATAGGCCTCCGCGACCTCGCGCAGGCTGTCCCAGCGCCCCGATTTGCCCCCGTGGCCGGCTCCCATGTTGATCTTCAAGAGGAGCGGATTGCCATCGGTCTTGGTCGCGCGCAGCCTGGCGGCCCATTTGGCCGGCTCCCAATAGGTGACGCGCGGATCATGGAGCCCGCCGGTGATCAGCATCGGCGGATAATCCTGCGCCTTCACATTGTCGTAGGGGGAGTAGCTCCGCAGCAGCTCGAAGGCGGCCTGGTCAGCGATCGGATTGCCCCATTCGGGCCACTCGCCCGGGGTGAGCGGAAGCGTGTCGTCGAGCATCGTCGCCAGCACGTCGACAAACGGCACGTCGGCCACCACCGCGCCCCAGAGATGCGGATCGGTATTGGCGACGACACCCATCAGCTTGCCGCCCGCCGAGCCGCCCTGGATTGCGATCTTTCCGGGCGCCGTGAAGCGGTGGGCGATGAGGCCATTCGCCACATCGACGAAATCGTTGAACGTATTGGTGCGCTTGTCGAGCTTGCCGTCCAGGAACCAGCCATAGCCGAGATCGTCGCCGCCGCGGATATGGGCGATGGCGCAGGCGAAGCCTCGGTCCAGCAGGCTGA
>JALYGI010000008.1 GCA_030777185.1 Pseudomonadota bacterium | reverse complement strand
ATCTGCTCGGGCTCGCGCTCCCCCGGCGCGACACCAAGCCATTGGCTAAGAAGCTGATCAAGGATTTCGGCGGATTCGGATCGCTGCTCGCCGCCGATGCGGATGCGATCGCGCGGGTGGGCGAGATTTCGGATGGTGCGGTGGCGGCGCTCAAGATCGCCCAAGCCTCGGCGCTGCGCCTCCTTCAATCCCGGGTGACAGAGCGGCCCGTGCTCGGGTCATGGCAGGCCTTGCTCGACTATCTTCACGCCGACATGGCGCATAATCCGGTCGAGCGGGTGCGGGTCCTCTTCCTCAACTCCAAGAACATGCTGATCCGGGACGAGCAAATGTCGGAAGGATCGGTCGACGAGGCTGCAGTCTATATTCGCGAGATCATCCGCCGTGCCCTCGACTACCATGCGACGGCCCTGATCCTGGTTCACAATCATCCGAGCGGCGACCCCTCGCCGAGCCAGCAAGACATACGCTTGACGCGCGATATCGTCGAGGCTGGCCGCCACCTCAATATCGCTGTGCACGATCATCTCATCATCGGCACACGCGGGCATTCGAGCCTGCGGGCGATGGGACTGATTTAGGGTCCAGACCTGCAATCCTTCCCAGCCGAAGCTGGGAAGGATTGGTCCAGCTTCAGCGGGGGGTCGCGGCGCGGCCCTGGATGAGCGCCAGCATCGCCTGGTTGAGCAAATCGGACGCCTTCATTCCCTGATCTCTTCCGCGCATCACCTGCTGGACGCGGCTGGCATCGCCCAGCATCTCGCCAGCATAATCGAGAAGATCGCCCGACGGGCCTCCCATGCCCGTGAAGCCGCCGCTCGTGCCGGCACCCGCGGTTCCGCTCGCGCCGGTGGTACCGGACCATGTCCCGGCTGTCGCTCCGGTGGCGCTCGTCGTCCCCATGGTATCCGTGGTGCCCGTGCGGGTTTGGCCTGACATGCTGCCGCTTGTGTTCGCAGTGCCGGTCTGACCGGGCATGGTGCCGCTATGGCCCGAATGGGCGCCGGCATCTGTGCCGACGGTGCCGGTCGCCGTCTGATCGGTCATGGTGCCGGCGTCCATCTGACCGGTTGTGGTGCTGGTCTGGCCGGTGCGCGTGTCCGTCTGACCGGTAGCAACCGCGGCTTCTGGCCCAGTGTCGTCATCATCGTTGGGACTGGTCGCCGCAGGAGTGGTCGCCTGGCCCTGCATCCTGTTCGTACGGGACGTCGTCGTCGCGTTGGTGCCGCTCCGTGTCTGCGCGGTCGGTGTCTGGGCTGTGGTTCCGGATGTGGTGGACGTGCTCTGGGCAAGCGCCGGAGCTGCCAGCGCGATCGCGCTGACGAGTAGGATGGGCTTCATCATCGAAATTCTCCTGGTTCTGTTTCGCCTGTGAAAAGAACGCTTTACGACAGCGACTCAAAGCCCCACGAGCTCCATTGCCCAACGCTGCCCGAGCCCCGTCGTTCCCCCTCCCGGCTCGCAATTGAAGGGCGCAAGGGCCTTTGCTAGTGGCGTTCGCGCGTCCACATCAGGAAGAATCCATGATCCCTCGCTACGCGCGGCCCCAGATGACCAGCATCTGGGAGCCCGAGGCCCGCTTTCGCATCTGGTTCGAGATCGAGGCGCACGCACTGGACGCAATGGCGGAGCTCGGCGTCGTGCCGAGGGAGGCGGCCGAGGCGGTGTGGGCGCGCGGCGCCTTCGATGTCGAGCGGATCGACGCCATCGAGGCCGAGGTGAAGCACGACGTCATCGCCTTCCTCACCAATGTCGCCGAGCATGTCGGCCCGGAGGCGCGCTTCCTCCACCAGGGGATGACGAGCTCGGACGTGCTCGACACCTGCCTCGCCGTGCAGCTGAAGCGCGCCACGAGCCTGCTGATCGAGGATCTGGACCGACTGCTCGAGGTGCTGAAGCGCCGCGCGTTCGAGCACAAGCTGACGCCGACGATCGGCCGCAGCCACGGCATCCATGCCGAACCGGTGACCTTCGGCCTCAAGCTTGCCTTTGCCTTTGCCGAGTTCGAGCGGTGCCGCGCGCGGGTGATCGCGGCGCAAGAGGAGGTCGCGACCTGCGCCATTTCGGGCGCGGTCGGCACCTTCGCCAATGTCGATCCTCGGGTGGAAGCCTATGTCGCCGACAAGATGGGACTGAAGATCGAGCCGATCTCGACGCAGGTTATCCCGCGCGACCGGCACGCCATGTTCTTCGCCACCCTCGGGGTCGTCGCCTCCTCGATCGAGCGGCTCGCGACGGAGATCCGTCACCTCCAGCGCACCGAGGTGCTCGAGGCCGAGGAGTATTTCTCGCCCGGCCAGAAGGGTTCCTCGGCGATGCCGCACAAGCGCAATCCGGTGCTGACCGAGAATCTCACCGGCCTCGCCCGCATGGTTCGCGCTTATGTCACGCCGGCGCTCGAGAATGTCGCCCTCTGGCATGAGCGGGACATCAGCCACTCGTCAGTCGAGCGCTATATCGGCCCCGATGCCACCGTCACGCTCGATTTCGCGCTCGCCCGCCTCAGCGGCGTGATCGACAAGCTGGTTGTTTACCCCGAGCGGATGCAGAAGAATCTCGACCGGATGGGCGGCCTTGTTCACTCGCAGCGGGTCCTGCTGGCCCTCACCCAGGCCGGGGCGGCCCGCGAGGATGCCTATCGGATTGTTCAGCGGAGCGCGATGCGCGTGTGGGAGTCGGACGGCCAGCTCTCGCTGCTCGACCTGCTCAAGAATGATCCGGAGGTCGCCGCTTTGATCCCGGCCGAGCAGCTCGAGGAGAGCTTTGACCTCGGTTATCACCTGAAGCATGTCGATACCATCTTCGAAAGGGTGTTCGGCAGGTGAGCGCGCGCGCTGGCCTGCGCGCGGGTACGGCAGCGGAGCATGATCGGGTCGACCGGCTCTTCTCCCGCTTCGACCTGCGACGTGAGGAGGATTATCGGCACTTCCTGCTCGCCCAGGCTGCCGCCTTTCTTCCTATCGGGGATAGGTCGGGTGCCGACTTACAGGCAAACCAGCCTGAAAACGTGAATCTTGATCTTACTGAGAGTTGAGAGGCAGAAGCCGTGCCGGCAAAGCGCGGCGGATCGGCGCCTCATTGCCCGGAACCAACCCTGCCCGCGCGCGTCGCGCACCACATGTCCAACTTCACTGAACAATCCGATCTGATCCAGCAGGAAACGGCGCCGCGACCCGCCGCACGCGACAGTTTTGAACGGCGCGTCTTCCGTGCGACCGCCGTCGTCCTCGCCACCCTGGCTGCGGCTTATGTGCTGTGGCTGCTCGTCGACCTGCTCCTGCTCCTGTTCGCCTGCGCGCTCGTCTCGCTGATCCTGCTGACCATGACCAATGCGATACGCCGGCGGACAAGGCTGCCCTTCGCCGTTTCGCTAGGGCTCAGCGTGCTTGGACTGCTGGCATTGATCGGCGGCGCCTTCGCCTTTTTCGGAGCGACCATGCAGGCGGAATTCGCCGAGCTCGCGGCCCGGCTCCCGGCCGCCTGGACCAACGTCCAGGCCCAACTGCGCACCTCCTCACTTGGCGCCGCGATCCTGGAGCGGGCGCCGGGGCTGGCGCCGAGCGGGCAGACCATCGTCAACATCGTCACCACTACGCTCGCCGCCGTCGGCGGAGCCCTGTCCGGCTTCGCCATCGTCCTAGTCGGCGGCCTCTATCTCGCCGCTCAGCCCACGCTCTACTCCCACGGCCTCCTCCGGCTGATCCCCCGGCAAGCTCAGGGTCCGGCTGCCGAGACGCTCGACGCAATTTCAATCTCGCTCCGTAACTGGCTGAAAGGCCAGGCGCTCGGCATGCTGTTCGTCGGCGTCGGCACCGGCCTTGGCCTGTGGCTCGTCGGCGTTCCTGCCGCCTGGGCGATTGGGCTCGTTGCGGGTTTGGCGGAGTTCGTGCCCTATCTTGGCGTGATCGTGGCAGGGATCCCGGCCGTTGTCCTTGGTTTCGGGCAAGGCACCGACACCGGCCTGTGGACGATCGGCGTGCTGATCGCGGTGCAGCAGCTGCAAGGCAATCTCGTCATGCCGCTGCTTCAGAACAAAATGGTCGACCTGCCCCCGGCAGTCACAATCTTCGGGATCATCGCGGCGGGTATCCTGTTCGGGGTCCCCGGCGTGCTGCTCGCCACGCCGCTTACGATCGTGGTTCTGGTGCTCGTTCGGCGCCTCTATCTCGAAGAGGACAAGCATGAGGTGCTCGCGAGCGGCGACGCTCCGCCGGCGCCTCCTCCGCCCCCGACGGAGACGTGAACCGACTCAGCTGATCGCCAGCTATTGGGCGGAAAGACCGCTTTCCTGCCTCTCCTGGGCTGGCTAAGAGCGCTTCCTTGCAGCTTGGGAACAGGCACTTGAGCGGGCACCAGGGTGGAGATGATTTTTGCGGAATGAGCAGCTTTCGATGCGGGCGGCGGTGCTGTCCGGGCCGGGCGAGCTCCGTGTCGCGGATGTGGCGCTGCCGGAGCCGGGGCCGGGACAAGTGCGTGTGCGGCTCGAAGGCTGCGGCGTGTGCGCGTCGAACCTGACGCCGTGGGAAGGCCCGGAATGGATGCAATTTCCAACCGAGCCCGGGTCGCTCGGCCATGAAGGCTGGGGCGTAATCGATGCTATCGGAGACGGCGTCGGCAGCCTCAGCGTCGGGGACCGGGTGGCGGCTCTCTCCTACAAGAGCTACGCGGAATATGATGTAGCCGACGCCGACGCGGTGGTGCGCCTGCCCGACAGCCTCGCCGGCCAGCCCTTTCCCGGCGAGCCGCTCGGCTGCGCGATGAACATCTTCCGCCGCAGCGACATCCAGGTGGGCCAGACCGTCGCGATCGTCGGCATCGGCTTCCTCGGGGCGATCCTCACTCGGCTCGCAACCGATGCCGGAGCGCGCGTGATCGCAATCTCGCGCCGCCCCTTCTCGCTCGGTATCGCGCGCCAATTCGGCGCCGCCGAGACAATCCCGATGGACGATCACAACCGGATCATCGAACGCGTGAAGGAGCTGACCGCCGGGCAATTCTGTGACCGGGTCATCGAAGCGGTCGGCAAGCAATGGCCGCTCGATCTCGCCTCGGAGCTGGTCAAGGAGCGGGGGAAGCTGATTGTCGCCGGCTATCACCAGGATGGGCCGCGGCAGGTGAATATGTGGCTATGGAACTGGCGCGGGATCGACGTGATCAACGCCCACGAGCGTGATCCCAAGGCTTATGCGGACGGCATAAGAGAGGCTGTCGACGCAGTCGCCTCTGGCCGCCTCGATCCAAGCCCGCTCTACACCCACAGCTACAGTCTCGAGCGGCTCGACGAGGCGCTGAACGCCACGCGGGATCGACCCGATGGCTTCCTCAAGGCTTTGGTCACCCCTTGAGGACGCGGCCACGGATCGGATTTCTGGGTGTCGGCTGGATCGGCC
>JALYGI010000007.1 GCA_030777185.1 Pseudomonadota bacterium | reverse complement strand
TTCGGCACCCACACCGCGGATCTGAAGGCCAGCCATTGGTCGCACGGCCACTTTGTGAGTGCATGCACCCGTTGCGATAAACAGATGATCAAGCTGCCGGGGCAGCCCTGGCGGTTGGACGTGGCTGGCAGCCGCTGAAAAGCGCGGACGACCGAGCTTGGAAGGATATCTGATGGTGACACGTACCGTGCGCAGGCAAGTCGAATTCGCCTCGCCATTCACGCTGAAGCCGATCGATGGCGCCCTGCCGCCGGGCAGCTACGATGTGGAAGTCGACGAGGAGGAACTGATCGGAATGCACAATTCCGGCTTCGTCAGGGTCGCCACCCTATTCACCGTCGAGCGGGGCGGGATGAGCCGCGTCTATACCGTGCAGGCCGCGGATCTGGATGCAGCTTTGATCAGAGACGGCCAGCCCCCGCTTCAGCGATGACGCCGCCGATGCGGACCGCGCGCTGACATCCTGGAAAGCCGCGTCAGCCGCGCCGTGGGTAAGCCAACAGGTTCCGCGGCAGTGCTTCAAGAGGAGCCGGCGACGATCGCTTCCATAACTTGCCTTGCCACATTGGACGGAACGGCAAGGCCGATGCCGACATTACCTTCGCCCGGCCCTATGATCGCGCTGTTGATGCCGATCACCTCGCCGCGCATGCTGATCAGAGGACCTCCTGAATTGCCCGGATTGATCGGCGCGTCGGTCTGCACATAAGCGGGGGCACCGCCCGTCCGCCCCCGCCCGAGCGCGCTGACGATCCCGGCGGTGACGGTCTGGCCGATCTCGAACGGATTGCCGATGGCGACGACATAGTCGCCCACCTTGAGACCGTCGGAATTGCCGAGCGGCAGCTGCTTGAGGCCGCGGGCAGGGATCTGGAGCACGGCGATGTCCGTGCTTGGATCGCTGCCGAGCAGACGCGCCGGCAGCCGGCGCTCGCCGACCGTGACTTCAACGGCTTGTGCGTTGTCGATCACATGATGGTTGGTGAGGACGAGCCCGCGAGCGGCATCGACGATGAACCCCGATCCCGCGGAAATCCGCGGCGCCAGCGCTTCTTCGGGAACGCCAAGGAAGCGCCGGAAATAAGGATCGCGCAGCAGCGGGTTCTGCTCCAGCGGCGAGGCCTGCAAGACGGCGATATTAACCACCGCGGGAGCAGCCCGCTCGACCAGCGGCGACAAGGTAAGGCGGCTGAGCGGCACCGCATTGACGGGGACCGGCGCGGGCAGCTCGGCAAGGGGCTCGGAACCGGGCCTGGCGCCGAGCCACCACGCGGCTGCGCCTCCTGCCGCTCCGGCGATAAGAAGGCACAGGAGGAACAGGCTTAGGAGAGCGCCGGTGCCGATGCCGACATGCCGCTGGCTTCGCGGCCGGGCAGCGCCCGGTCTGTTTCCGTCCATCCGTTTCTCCTGCCCGGCGAAAGAACGCTCCGGCTCTAATCGGAGCCGGAGCCGCATCCAAGCTCAGGATCGCCGCAGCCGCAGCTCAGGCTGCGGGGGCCGCCGTCATTTGATTGCTGCCGCTACTCTGGTTGCCCTCTTCGTGCGCCTCGTTCGACCGCCGCCTCAACCTCAAGCTCTGGCCAATGAGGACGATACCGGCGGCAAGCGCATAGACCCCGATCAGCCAGCCCACCGACAGGATGGTTGCGGCGGGGTAGAGCGCGAGGACGACCGGGATGGCCATGCCGAGCAGGACCGACAGCAGGCCTGACACCCCGAGCAGCCATTCGCCCCTTATCTCCTTGCGCAGCTTCACTGCCGCGGCGATCTCGAACAGGCCCGTGAAAATCGACCAGATCGCGAGAAGCGCCAATGAGGCGAGCGCGTAACCGAGCGTCGTCACATATGGCATCAGCATGAACATGATGCCGACGAGGATGCCGACCAGGCCGCGTGCGATCAGCGCCCACCACCTTTGATGCCTGTGGCGCGCGCCGCCGATGCCGCTCGCCAGCGATAAAAAGCCGTCAATCAGGGCGAAGGCGGCGAAGACCATCGTGAAGGCGAACAGGGCGCTCGCCGGGAAAATGATCGCAAGCACGCCGAGCACGAGCGCTAGGCCGCCGCGAAGCGCAAGCCAGCTCCAATTGTCGTCGAGGAGCCCTCTCTCCAAACTATTTCTCTGCAGCCGATCAAGTGTTGTCTCCATCTCCCTTCTCCTTTCTCGTCAGCGCAGGCGCCGGAGCGCAAGGTCGCTGCTCCGGCGCCTGGCATGGTCACACACTGCTGCGCGGCGGCCGGCGGTCGAACATTTCAGAGCCGGCGATTGCGGCCAGGAACGCCATCAATCCCGCTGCGATATGGGTCCAAAAAGCAGCCTGGTGCTGCACGCCCACGATGATCGGCGCGGCGAGCGACCAGGCACCGACTGCCATAGCGCCGACCGCCGTCAGATCGATGCGGTCGGCTGCCGCAGTGAGCCCGAGAAAAGCGAGCAGCACGGCGACGACGCTGACGCTGATCGTCGGTGCCGTCCCGCCGGAAAAGCCGAGCAGCCAGGGTGAAGCCAAGAAGCCGAGGCCGGCTGCAAGCAGCACGGCCGCCAGCCAGTTCGTGTTAGATCTGTCCAACATCACTCCCTCTCTCCTTCAGCAATGGATATTCGCCACAGCAAAGAGCGTGGGGACCGGCCGGCCAGCAGCATATCCATAGGGGCTGTTGCTGTCCGGTGCCCTGCTCACCGCCCGTGTCGGAACCGATCCGCCCCGGCTCGCGCAGCTCGTAGGCAAGCCCGTGTCGCTCCGCATAGCGGATCGCCGCCTCCCGCGTCGGGAAGCGGAGCGCCAGATGCGCCAGAGGATCATCGTTTCCGGTCCAGCCGGTCAGGGGATCGGCAAAGGCGCGGCCGCGCGGCTGGAAGCGCAGCAGCGATGCCCTGGCTCGAGCCTTACCTGCCTGATTTACGGAGCGGGAGGGCGACTCGATAATTGCCACTGCATCGTCCGGCAGCGCCGATTGCTGCCGCTGAACAGAAACGCTCCTCAGGCGCTGTTGGGGCTGATTGGTGCGGACGCAGGTCTCGTGTGGATCGCTCCTCGCCATGGCACATCATCCTCGTGACAAGAGCACTTCCCGAAAAAGTGGGAACCGGTTTTTCGGCCGGGAAGTGCTCCAGACTTGATCTGGAGCCTTTCTGATCCGACAAGGCGATGCCGCCTTGTCGGGAAAGGCTCTATGCCCCGGGCCGTTCGGCCGGCCCGGAGCAATGTCGGGGACGTTCAAGCTTAGTGGCGGGTGTCGCCGTTGATCGGAATGCGCCGCCCGCGCTCCGCCTCGGCTGACTTGGGGAGAGTCACGGTCAGCACGCCGTCCCTGAACGTGGCGTTGGCGCCGCCTTCATCCACATTCGATGGAAGCGCGACCCGGCGCTCGAAGCGGCCATAATAGCGCTCCGAATAGCCGCGGTCCTTGTCCTCCGTTTCACTCTTTTTCTCGCCGCGGATGGTGAGAATGCCGTCCTCCATCAAGAGCTCGACGTCCTTCTCGCTCATGCCGGGCACTTCAGCGGTGATCCGGATTTCCCGCTCAGTCTCGCTGAGCTCGACGTTCGGCCATGCCGCGAGCGTGCGGCCGAGGCCAAGGCTGGGCAGGCTGCCGCGGAAGAGGTCGTCGAAAAGCCGGTCCACTTCCCGGCGGAAGCCCAGCACCGGATTGTCCTGGTTCTGATAC
>JALYGI010000006.1 GCA_030777185.1 Pseudomonadota bacterium | reverse complement strand
GCTTGCAGGAACGCCGAACCTCTTCAACGACACGTCGAGCAACTTCACGCTGACGGCGACATGGCACCCGCTGCGCGGCCAGGTCTTCTCGCCTTATGTCGGCGGCGGCATCGGCCTCAACAAGATTTGGAAGACCCAGGAGCGGCTTGCCACCGACGTCAAGCTCAGCGACTCGCATGGCCCCGTGATCCAGGCTGGCGTCGAGGTCGACGTCAACGACCGCTTTGGCGTCTATTTCGATGCGAAGAAGGGTTTCTGGAGCGCGGACGCCTCCGGCTTCCTGGGCTCGCTGCGTGTCACTGCCGAGGCCGAGCTCGATCCCGTGATCCTGCAGGCAGGCGTCCTATTCCGCTTCTAAGGATTTCTAGGCGATGATGAGCAAGAGCGGATTCGCAGCAGCGACGATGCTGGCAGCCGCCCTTCCGGCCGCTCCGGCCGCCGCGCAGGCAGGCGACAGCAAGTGGTTCGCCCGTGTCGGCGTGACCCAGCTGACGCTGGCCGACGGTCTTGATCTTACCTTTGCCGGCGCTCCGGTTCCGGGCGCGGACCTGGAGACCAAATCGCACTATACGCCCACCATCCAGGCGGGGCGTTTCATCGGCGATCACCTGGCTGTGTCCCTGACGGTAGGCCTGCCTCCGCACATCGAGATCCAGGGTTCGGGAGCACTGCAGCCCTTCGGCAAACTTGCCGAGACCACCTACGGGCCGGCCGTGCTGAGCGTCCAATTCCGCCCGCTCCGCTCCGGCACGTTCCAACCTTATGTGGGCGCAGGCGCCGCCTACATGATCGTCTTCAGCACCAAAGACGCCGCCTTTCGCGATGTCGAGATCGACGACGATCTCGCCCCCGCGCTGGAGGTGGGGACCGACATCATGTTCAACGATCGCTACGGCATCTTCCTGGATGCCAAGAAGGCGTTCCTGCGCACCGAGGCTCGCGGCACGTTCGGCGGCGCTCCCGTCGTGGGGCAGGTGCGGCTCGATCCCTGGGCAGTCAGCGCCGGGGCCGTGATCCGCTTCTAAAGCCTGCCTCTTTGGGCGAAGCGCGTTCGCGCTCGGCTAAGGGCCTCAATCAGGCCCTCGACTCCCTCACCTGCCATTGATCCGTCGGAACCTGCCGGCGCCGGAAAAGCGGTCCCGCGGGTGTGCTGCGGTTCAGTGGCTTATCTCTTGCGCTTGCTGGCGTGGCTTCGCTTGAGCCGCGTGACCAAGTCGGGCGAGAGCGGCTCCGGGAAGGAGGCGCCGATCAGTGCCTTTCTGATCCAGCGGATCTGGGCTGCGATCGGCTCACGCTTCTCGAGCAGCAGAAAGACCATCTGCCCCGGCGCCAGCGGCGCATCGGTAAGCCCGCACAATCCAGTGGTGGATAGATCCTTGAGGTGGATCGTGAATTGCATCCCGTCACACAGCAGCTTGCCCTCAATCCCCGTCAGATCGTGGCGTTCCGCCCGCCGATTATCCCCATTAGCGGCCGGGGCTGGAGATTCTGAGCTGAAGGGTTGCGGGGTCGACATTTCCTAGCCTCATCAACTCGGCGCGCGCTGATGTGCGCCTGTTTCGATCGCGATCCTGTTCCGGCCGGCGGCTTTGGCGTCATAAAGAAGCGTGTCCGCCCGCATGAGAAGTTCGGTCCAGGTCTCGCCTCGCCGCAATTGTGCCACACCGGCCGAGATCGTGATACTGCCGAGACTGTCGTTCGTTTCCCGAACTTTGAAGCTTCGCGAGCCAAGCTCGCATCGGGCCAAGTCCAGCAGCTTGGCGGCGGCGGCAACGTCGGTGCCCGCAAGCAGCACGACGAACTCCTCCCCCCCGAACCGTGAGACCATATGTCCCGGGCAGCTCTCCTCCAGCACCTGGGCTACCGCCTTCAGGACGCGATCGCCGACGGCATGGCCATGTCGGTCGTTCACGGCCTTGAACCGGTCGATGTCGCAGACTGCGGCGCTGAATCCTTCGCCATCCGCCTGGAGCAGCGCCAGGCGGTCCTCCAGCGCGCGGCGATTGGGCAGCCCCGTCAGCGGGTCGGTGCGCGCCTCCTGCGATGCGCTCGCAAGCTCCCGCCGCAGCGACTGCACCTCCTCGTTTGTCCTCTGCAGCTGCTTTTCGGCCGCCTTGGTGCGCTCCATCATTTCCGCCGTGATCCGCAGCAGGTCTTCAATTGGGTTCTGATCCGGAAGGGCGCTCAGCTGCGCCGCGCTGGTCTCGAGCTCCCGCCCATAACGTTCCGTATGCGCTTGGGTATCGCCGACGATGCTCTCCACGATCTCAAGCTGCCGTTGCGCCTGCTCCAGCGCCTCGCCCCCCATTTTGGAGATCGCGTCGCTTTTTCCGGACATGCCGATCCCGCTGCTCTTCATGATCCGATCGGCGTCCCCTTGGGTGAGGCGAACGCCATCTGACGTCGCCGCCTCCACCGCGGCGAGCGCGGCGGCATTGCTCCGGGTCACGAGCTCGTGGGCGAGAAGGTAGTTGGCGGGGCTTGGCTCCAGCCGGTGCTCGGCAAGAAACGCACCCACTGCATTAAACAGGCGACGGTCGGCGTCGGCCTTAGCGGCGGGTTCGAGCTTGCGAGCAAGAGCCATATTACCGGTCCTTCGGCTGAGCCTCGGACCCGGCCGGAGGCGCGGCGTTCCAGGCTAGGATGATCGACATTCTGCGATTGCGTGGATCGTAGCGATCCGCCGGCACATAGGGCTCCCGGTCGGCAACGCCTTCGATACGCGCGAAGCGTTCGGCCGGTACGCCCGCCTCGCTGAGCGTCGCACGAGTGGTCTCGGCGCGTCCGGTGGAGAGCGTCCAATTGTTCATCGTTCGCCCGGCCGTATATGGAAGCGCATCGGTATGGCCGCGTATGATCACGGCGTTGGGGACCCCCTCGATTACCTGCGCCACCTCCCCGATCAGCTTGCGAGCCGCCGGCAGCAAGCTGTTGGTCGACAGGTTGAACATCGCGAAGTCGGCTTCGTCGACCAAATCGATCCGAAGGCCTTCCCGAGTTTCCACCAATCGCACGTTCCGCTTCAGCTTGCGGAGCTCGGGACTGCGATCCATGCGCTCGTTCAGCGCTTTGCGAAGCGCATTGAACCGCTGCCGGTCGCGGGTCTTCTCGTCGCCTTCCTGCGCTCCCCCAGTCGTCGACTTGGGGATGACGATCGAGCGACTACCGGTTTGCGTCGCTCCGTGCGGGTAATTGTCCTTCGAGATGATGGAGTCGCCGCCAAGCAGGCCGTTCGCCCCGGCGCTGTTCTGCTTCAACTCCACCAGCGTCGGCGTGAAATAATCGGCAATGCCCTTGCGCTTCTGCTGGTCCGTCATCCCCAGCAGCCACATCAGCAGGAAGAAGGCCATCATGGCCGTCACGAAATCCGCATAAGCGACCTTCCAGGCGCCGCCATGATGACCGGCATGTCCGGCTTCCACGATCTTCTTGACGATGATCGGACGGGGCTGCGGCTCGTTGCGCCCGCGCGCCTTGCTGGCCATGGCTCAGCGCCCCCGCATTCCGTCGAACACGTCGGCAAAGGCAGGCTGGTTGGTGTGGCTGATGCTGGAGCGGGCGGCCTCGATCACGAGCGGCAGCGGGTGGCCATGGAGCGAGGCGACGATGATCTGCTTGACGACGTGATAGATTGCGGCATCGCCTTCGATCACCTGCCGCGCCCGGTTCGCGAATGGACCCACGATCCCGTACGCCAGGAGCACGCCGAGAAACGTGCCGACCAGTGCCGAACCGATCATCGCACCGAGGATGGCCGGCGGCTGATCGATCGACCCCATCGTCTTCACCACCCCGAGCACCGCGGCGACGATGCCGAGCGCCGGCAGCGCATCGGCAAGGTTCTGCAGCGTGTCGGCCGGCCGGATCGTGTCGTGGTGATGGGTCTTGAGGCTGTTGTCCATCACCTCCTCGACGGCGTGGGGATCGAGGGTGCCTGACGACACGACCACCAGGCGCAGCGTGTCCGCGATCAGTTGGACCAACGTGTCGTCCTTGAGGAGCTTGGGATATTCGCCGAAGATCGGGCTTGATTTGGGATCCTCGATGTGCGGCTCCACCGCGACGGGTCCGTCGGTCCGAAGCATCTTCATCAGCCTCGAGACGAGGAAGATCGTGTCGAGAAAGTCCTGCTTCTTATATTGCGGACCCTTGAAGATCTTAGCGAACCCGCCGCCGAGGCCCTTCAGTTCCTTCATTGAGTTTCCGGCAATGACCGCGCCCACGGCAGAGCCGCCGATGATCATCATCTCGTGCGGAATGGCATGAAGCACGGGCCCAAGCGCGCCGCCAGTGATCGCGAACCCGCCGAACACCATGACGAGCACCACGATCACACCAATAGCTGGAAACATCGAATCGACCCCGCTCGCTCAAACCCGGGAGCGAAGAACGCTCACCCCTTGTTGTTGGATAACGGCAAGGTGAGCCGCGTCTTAATGGTTAATGGTCGCGTATTGCAGATATAGTTAGCGGATCAGATCGAAGAGGCTGGTCTGGTTGACTCGCGCGAAAATGGCCTGCGCGGCCTTCAGGTTGAGCGTCTTCGATTCAATCCGCGCGATCACCTCGGTGATGTCCGCGCCCTCGATCGCCGTCCTCTGCTCGATCAGCTGGAGACCTGAATCCTTAAGAGCATCGCGAAGCTTGTCCAGGCGGCCGGCGCGAACGCCCTGGTCCTGGCGGGCTGAGGCGATCTGGTCGATGGCCTCGTCCAAATCGGCCAGCGATGTCCTGGTCGCGGCCGCACGAGTGGCAGGGTCCGCCTCCTCGGCGGCGGCTGCTGCCGCATTGACGATCGCGACGATATCGGCCGGGCTGTCGAAGATGCTGGCGCGGGTTGCAACCGGGGCAACCCGGACGCCGGCGCTGACCGGCACTTCCAATTCCCCATTGGTGCGGAAGAGCGGCTCCCCGCGCGGATCTCGCGTTTCACGAAGCGCGGTGATTTCTTCGGCGATGGCGCGCAGCTCGTTGGCGATGATCGAGCGGTCGGAGGCTGAAAGTGTGCCCGATGCTGCACGGAGCATCAGCTCCTTGGCCCGATCGACGCTGTTCGCGGCCGACGTGAGGATCGTATCCGAACGAGCCGCCAAAGCGGAAGCGGTGTCGATGTTGCGGAGCCAGGTCGCCTCTTTCCCCTCGGCGCGTTCGAGTTCGCTTACGCGCGCAAAGCCGGCGGCATCGTCCGAGGGCGCGAGGATGCGCTTGCCGGTCGCGATTTCCGCCTGTGCGCGTGCAATCTCCTTTGCGAGCCGACTCTGCCGGGTGATCTCGAGGTCGAGACGAAAGCGGGTGCCGCTGATCATTGGCTATTCCTCAAAAGAGATCGAGAATGGATTGCACGGTGTCGCGGGCCACCTGGATGATCTTCGACGATGCATCATAGGCGCGCTGGTA
>JALYGI010000005.1 GCA_030777185.1 Pseudomonadota bacterium | reverse complement strand
CCCACAATGCAGTGACGATGAGCCGCATGCACCGCCTGTTCGGCGTCACCATGATCGAGCGCGGCGTAAGCCGCCTCGTCAGCGTCGACTTGGGCGGCGCGGAGCGCCTGCTCGCCGCGGAGTGACTAATCGATCACAGAGATTGCTATTGCGACTGATTATCAACAGCAGTAGAGCTCCGGTCAGACGCAAACAGCGCACCAAGGGGTTCCATGATCATTCGCTCCGTTTCCTTCCTCGCCCTTTCCTGCGCGCTTGCTTCACCGGCCAAAGCTGCCGACGAAGCCGAAGCCGTCGACGCCCTTGCAAGCGCTGATCAACCGATCGTCGTAACCGGGTACCGGGACAGCTACGGAACCGAGGCCACCAGCAGCGCGACGCGGACGCCGACCCCGCTCAACGACATTCCTCAGGCGATCAGCATCATCACCGAGCGCCAGATCGAGGACCAGGCGATGCTCACGATCGGCGACGTGCTCCGCTACGTGCCGGGGGCGACGATCGGGCAGGGCGAGGGCCACCGCGATCAGATCACGATCCGCGGCAACAACAGCACCTCCGATTTCTTCGTCGACGGGCTGCGCGACGACGTCCAATATTATCGCGGGCTCTACAATGTGGAGCGCATCGAGGTGCTCAAAGGCCCGAATGCAATGATCTTCGGCCGCGGCGGCGGGGGCGGCGTGATCAACCGCGTCACCAAGCGGCCGGCCGCCAATCCCTTCGTGAGGGGCAGCGGCGGGGTGGACAGCGAGGGCGGGTTCGTCTTCGATCTCGATCTCAACCGGCCCTTCAGCGAAGCCGCCGCGGGACGCTTCAATGCAGTCTACGAGGATTTCAACACTCACCGGGACGTGTTTGGCGGACGGCGCTTCGCCTTCAATCCCACCGCCGCCTTGTCGGTCGGCGGCAGCCGCGCCGACCTTTCCTACGAATATGCGGATGACGAGCGGGTCGTGGATCGCGGCATTCCCTCATCGGCCGGACGGCCGCTCACCGGCTTCCGCGATGCTTTCTTCGGCGCTCCGAGCGTCAACCGCAGCGACTTCGACGCGCACATTCTCAAGGGCCGAGTTGAGCACAGTTTCAGCGAGGCCGTGACGCTCAGCAGCAAGCTGCTCTACGGCGACTATGACAAGGCCTATCAGAACGTCTTTCCGGCCACCGCCGTGACAGCCAATGCGGCGGGGGTCCGCCGCTTCGGCATCGAAGCCTATCGCGACACCACGCAGCGCGAGAATCTGTTCAGCCAGACCGATCTCATATGGGAGGGTGCCACCGGTCCGGTGTCCCACGTCCTCCTCGCCGGCTTCGAATTTGGCGACCAAGACACACGTAACGAGCGGATCAACGGCTTCTTCACTGGCGTGCCGACGACGAGCGGCGGACTTCGGACGGTGATCGACCTTGCGGATCCCATCCGGGTGCCGAATGTCGAGTTCCGCCGCGGCGGCGCCTTTGCCGGGAACCGTGCAGTTTCCACCGACGCCGAGGTGCTCGCTTTCTATCTTCAGGACCAGCTCTCGCTGGGCGAGCATGTCGATCTCATCGCCGGCATTCGTCACGACCGTTTCAAGCTCGACGTCCAGAATCTGTTCAACGGCGCCACCGTCAGCCGCACGGACAATCTCTGGTCGCCCCGCCTCGGCCTCGTCCTGAAGCCGATCGAACCACTCTCATTCTACCTGAGCTACAGCCGCTCCTACCTGCCTCAATCGGGCGACCAGTTCCTCTCGCTGGATGCGACCAGCGCGACGCTCGAGCCGGAGAAGTTCGACAATTACGAGGTCGGGCTCAAATGGGACATCCGGCCGAGCCTCAACCTGACCGCCGCCGTTTATCAGCTCGATCGCACGAACACGCGCGCCAACCTCTCGGCGGGTCGCGTCGCGCTGACCGGCGAGCAAAGGAGCAAAGGCTTCGAACTGAGCCTCACCGGGGACATCACCAACGATTGGCACGTCAACGCCGGCTATGCCCTGCAGGACGCGGAGGTGAGGACGGCAACGGCCGCCTGCCCCGCCGGAAATTGTGAGGTTCCCCAAGTGCCGAGGCATCAGGCGTCGCTCTGGACGCGCTATGATTTCACGCCGCGGCTCGGCGCCGGGATCGGCGTCTATCATCAGTCGAAGAGCTTCGCCTCGATCAGCAACGCCGTGCTGCTGCCCTCCTATACGCGGGTGGACG
>JALYGI010000004.1 GCA_030777185.1 Pseudomonadota bacterium | reverse complement strand
GGTTGCGCCTGCCCTCTGCAACCAGAATCGGCCCGGCGGCGGCCAACCGTCCCATCAGGTGAAAGAGGGGAAGGACGAGAAGGAAGAAGCCAATTGCGCGCATGAAGCCCGGGAGGATCGGGGCCAGCAGAAAGAGCGGCAGCGTCGCCAGAACTGCACCGGCGAAAAGCATGACCGCCGACAATATGGTGACCAGCAGATAAGCGGGCAGCATCGCCAGCGCTGCCCGAATCGCGCCCGCGACGGTTGGATGCCGATCGTCGAGCACGAGGGTCAGCAGCACGAGATTGCCGACAAAGGCGATGAGCTGAGCAATGAAAATGATCACGAAATTCTGTGAATAATGGCCCATGATCGCAGCAACGCCCTGCTCCTGGGGCGGAGGCGCGACGTAGCTGGCAATGAGCGGGGGCAGGAACAGGAAGACCCCTGCGACGGCGATCAGGAGCGTCGACTGGGCTCTCAGGGTCCGGACCGTCTCGTCCCAAACCGTGCTATACGAAAAACTCATTCCTGGCCTCCTGACGCCGCTGCCATAGAGCTTGGTCGGTCCGAGTCGAAGCGTTTTGCGCCCTCTTGCTAGAGTGCTCCCAAGTGGGTGGAGTCACCTGACCGCTCAGGAAGTACCCGATTGAAGGGAGAAGACTCGGTCCGTTCAGCATAAGCGGGAACCAGTCCCGGGCGTGAACAGGCGCTCTGCCAATCTGCCGCCGAAGCCTGTCAGGCAAGGCTTGAACACGCAGCCCCGTTGCAGGAGAGGCAAGCCATGTCCAAGCTGGAAATCGAGTGGCGCACGTCTCCGGGCCTCATCGACTATCCGGATGCGCTGGCGGAGATGGAGCGGCGGGTTGAGGGGATCCAGGCGGGAGCGGTGCCTGAGCTGGTCTGGCTAGTGGAGCACCCGCCCCTCTACACCGCCGGGACCAGCGCCGATCCCGCCGAGCTGTTCAACCCGCAAGGATTTCCAGTCTATGATGCGGGCCGCGGCGGCCGTTACACCTATCATGGGCCGGGACAGCGAGTCGGCTACCTGATGCTGGACCTGGGCAGGCGCGGCAGGGATGTGCGCCGATTCGTCCACGCGCTCGAAGGCTGGGTGATCGATGCGCTGGCCGAGCTCGGCGTCGCCGCCTACCGCGTCCCGGAGCGGATCGGCATCTGGGTCGATCATGGAGGGACGCAGGCGAAGATCGGAGCAATCGGCGTTCGAGTCCGGCGCTGGGTCTCCATGCACGGCTTCTCGGTCAACGTGACTCCGGAACTTTCTCACTTCTCAGGCATAGTCCCGTGCGGTATTGCCGAGTTTCCAGTGACCAGCCTCGGCGAAATGGGAGTGCATGACGCGCAGGAACGTTTCGATCTGGCACTGATGCGGGGGCTCAACCGTTTCCTGTTCTCTCTCGAGGGGAGAATCGAGAAGGCTTGAGGGTCCCCTTCTTTCCGTTTATGGGCACAAACTGATTTGGTAGAAAATGGGGCCAACCCGACCAAATCATCAATCTAGGGAGTTTTCAAATGCGTGACCTTTTCAAGAAAGCAATGACCGGTTCGATGGTTGCCGGTGCGGCCCTGCTCGTCGCGGCCTGTGGCGGCGGCGGTTCCGAAGCCAACAACACTGCCACAACCGAGATGGACGCCGGTGACATGGGCACCACCAACGACGTGACCGCCATCGACGGCGCGAACGCGATGGACGCCAACATGACCATGGATGCCAACATGACCGGCGGCAACATGGGCACCGACATGGGTGGCAACATGACCGGCAACATGACCACCGGCGGCAACACCACCGGCGGCGACACCGGCGGCAACATGACCAACGGAATGTAATTTTCCGAAGCTTTGTTCGAGGAAAGGCCGTCCGGGCGACCGGGCGGCCTTTTCTTTTGCGAATCGCGCGGGGTTCACCCCCCCGAGTCGGGAAGGCCCAAATCCGCCGAACATGGTTGCGTAAGACGCGGCGTTAAGCATAGGGACAGAGCCGAAAAGCCATATCGGCCGGACATTTCGAAGGGGTTCACAAAATGCGTCGTGAGTGGAAGAAGGCCGTGCGCGCGCTTGCGCTTGCCGGCGCGGTCGTGGCGGGGCTTGGGGCTCAGCAAATAGCGGGCGCGCAGCTGTTCGTGAACGATCCGGATTTCAAGCGTGGCCCCATCGATCCGAGCGATGCCCTGGTCGGCATTCCGGTCCCCGGTGCCACCCCAGCGGAGCAGCGGGCCGCTTTGCTCTGGAACCTGCGTGCGGGGCTCAACGTCGCCGCGCTCCAATGCCAGTTCTCGCCCTATCTGCGCGCCGTCGACAATTACAACGCGATCCTCGCCCACCATTCCGAGGAGCTCGCCGGCGCGTACACGACGCTCAACAATTATTTCAAACGGGTGCAGGGCAATCCCGCCAAGGGCCAGAAGGCCTTCGACGACTATACGACGATGACCTACAATAATTTCTCCACCCTGCAGGCGCAGCTCGGCTTCTGCCAGACCGCCTCGACCATCGCCAAGGAAGCGCTGACCCGCCCGAAAGGCCAGTTCCACCTGCTCGCGGTGGAGCGGATGCGCGAGCTCCGCAACAGCCTCGTGCCCGCCTATGAGAGGGGCCTGACCTACAATCCCTCGCTCATCCGGATGCCCGCGCTGCCGGAGCTCAGGGAAGAATGCTACGATAAGAAGAACCGGCTCCGGAAGCGCTGCGGCGGCCGCGCCTGAATCCCAAGTCGGGTTAGAATTCGCCTTCAGGCTGATTGAGCCTGATCCGATCAAGGTCCAAGGAGATCCCAATGAGCTGGCTCAACCGGGTTCGCCAGAAAATACCCTTTCTTCCCAAGCGCGAGACGCCCGACAATCTTTGGCACAAATGCCGGAGCTGCGAGGCGATGGTGTTCACCAAGGAGTGGGAGGAGAATCTCAGCGTCTGCCCGCGATGCGATCATCACAGTCGCATTGGCCCGCGCAAGCGCTTCGAGCAGATTTTCGACCCCGGCTACACCCTTCTCCCCCCGCCCAAGGTGACGGAAGATCCGCTGAAATTCCGCGACGGCAAGCGCTATGCCGATCGACTCAAGGCGGCACGCCAGGAGACCGGCGAGCCCGACGCACTGATCAACGGCCGCGGCACGATCGAAAGCCAGCGCGCGGTCGTTGGCGTCCAGGACTTCGCCTTCATGGGCGGCTCGATGGGA
>JALYGI010000003.1 GCA_030777185.1 Pseudomonadota bacterium | reverse complement strand
AGATACGGCCGCCCTCGAGAACCGTCGGCGTGAAGGCGAGGCTGACGCCGAATTCCTTAAACTCCACCGAGGTGCCATTCAGGCCCGCCGCCATAGGGATCGGGAATTCGCCGCCTGCAAGAAAGCTTGCAGTTTCCCCGGAAAGTGCGGTGAGGTTAGGCTCCGCCAGCGTGGTCACTCTCCCGTCGCCTTCGGCTAGATTGATCGCCGCAAGCACATCCAGGCCAAGCACATTGCCCGCCAGGCGAAGCGCTGTTCCAGTCGTAGGGACAGTCACCTGTCCGGTGGCAGGGTTGATGGCGCCACCCTGCCCAATGCCGAAATTGAAACCGCCGGTCGTGTCGTTTGTCAGGATGTTCACCCCGATCGACTTGGTCAAAGATCGGCTGACTTCCGCGATCTTCACCTGCAGCATCACTTGCAGCGGAGTGGCCGACTTCAATCGGCTGATCACCTTCGTGCCTTCGCCGACATAAGACTGGACGAGGCTGGTCGCCTCCTCGACGTCGGACGGTGCCGCTACCGTGCCGGTGAGAAGCACCATTCCGTTCATCGGGGTGGCGCGCACCTGGGCATCCGGCATTGCGAGGCGGAGCATCTCGTCGAGGGAACCGATATTGTTCCCAACGCGCACATTGGCCGAATAGAGGACCTTTCCGGCCTTGTTCGTCGCGTAAACGGTCGTCTCGCCGGCCCCCTTGCCGAAGATGTAGATCTGGTCGGCAGACCGGACCTGAACGTCCGCGATGGCATCGTTCGCCACGAAGAGATCGGACATCTGGCCGTCCAGGCGCACCATGCGGCCCGCTCCGACTGAGAGAGACACCGAGTTGGCGGGCCTTGTCGCTCCGGCCGGTTGTGCGGCGGCGCCGCTCGGCAGCGCGGCGACCGTGCTCGCGGTGAGCAGAGCGGCCACGGTGGTCGTCAGCATCGCGCGCGTGAGGATCTTACCTTCAGTCATTTACTTGGCTCCCACCGGAACGACGGTGACATTGTTTCCACGGGCGACCCGCACGACCGGTCCGACGGGGACAGGGCGAGCCTCGCTCGACGGGGCAGGCTGGGCCGGGCGGCCCATCACTGCGCCCGCCAGCGATCCGATCACCTCGGTCATCGACTTGGCCGCAGCGGCGCTCTGGTCGCGGCCCTTTGCGGGGATGCTGCTGCGCTGAAAGCGTGAGACATCGGAGCCGACGGTATATGTTGGATTGCTGTCCGCGGGCTTGGAGGCGACGGCGAGCAGCATGCGGCGCTCGGCATTCGGATCGGTGCCTTCCGGCACTTCGACTTCGCCCGCTGCGATCGCCCGCTCTAGCTCCGCCGTGTTGTCGGCGATGGAGCGCAGCGACAGCGACAGCTGGCCGATCGTCTGAGCGACGGCGATCTTCTCCGCGATCTTTGGAGTAGCCTCCAGCGTGACGGTCGAGATGTTCCTCACTTCAGTCTTGCCTTCGGCATTCTGGGCGGAGGTGCGCTGATCGGTGGCAAGAACGCGGGCGTTGCGGATGATCGTCTCGGAAACCTTGAGCGGGGCACCGTCGCCGCCGCCGGCCACCTCCTGGGTGAGGACGAGATCGACACGGTCGCCCGGGAAGACAAATCCGGCGACGCCGCTGGTCGAGGAGACTGCAACAGTCACGGCGCGCATGCCGGGACCAAGCGCCGCTGCAAGGAAGCCGCGATCGCCCGGCTTGATCAGCGCGCCCTGGGTGAGCGGCTGGCCGGCAGTGATCTCGTTACGCACGACCGTGCCGAGCAGATCGGCTGGGTTGGTGCCTGGATTACCTTTGATATAGTAAGCGGGCTGAACGAGGCCTTGGGGCCAGGGCTGATAGCGCAGCGCTTCGGCATCGATGATGGTGCCGACCGGAAGCGAGCGAGTTGCGACGAGCACTTCCGGACCCGCTGGAACGACCGGCGTCGCGGACGCTTCCGGCGCGCTGGCGCCGGTGAACATGTTCTTCGCCATCACGGCGGTGACCGCCGCTATGAGAAGCGCGCCGATCAGTAGCACGAGCTTTTTGACATCCATGACGCTAGTCGCCTCCTGCCGGGTCAATCGGACCCGTCTCCATCCATCATCCAAATTGGTTAAGAAACCGTTCGGCAATCAGCCAAAAGCCGCCGAAGGCGATCGCCACCCCGTAGGGGATTTCCAGTTGCTTCCCGGATTTCGCCAGCCGGTGGCGAACCAGCATCAGGACGGTCAGTACGCCGCCGGCGATCGACATGATCACGATGAGCTTGATCACCGCGCCGAGCGGCAGCCAAAGCGCGAGCGCAGCGACCATCTTGACGTCGCCGCCGCCCATCGCTCCCAAGTGGAAGGCGAGCGCGAAGAGGGCGAACACCGCCAACGCGACACCGATCTGGATCGCCATGTCGGGCCAGACGCTGAGCCCGCTCACGATCCAGAAGGGGATCGCACCAAGCGCGATTGCCCCGTTGAGCCAGTTGGGGATGGTCCGAGTGCGCAGGTCTCCCGTTGCCGCGACGATCAGCATCGCGGCCAGGATTGCGATCAACGCATCTGCGAAAACCCCGGGCATGAACGCAGCTACTAGACGTGGTTACTTGCCAAACCGTAACCAGCGCGGATGAAAGTTATCCCCTTCGACCCGCGTGCAATTCCCGCCGGTGCGACATTCTCGACCTGGGCTGCCGGTGACGG
>JALYGI010000002.1 GCA_030777185.1 Pseudomonadota bacterium | reverse complement strand
GCTGACGCCCGAGCAGTGCCGGATGATCATGATTGATCCCAAGATGCTCGAATTGTCGGTTTACGACGACATCCCGCATTTGCTTTCGCCGGTGGTGACCGAGCCGGGCAAGGCGATCCGCGCGCTCAAATGGACGGTCGAGCAGATCGAGGAGCGCTATCGAATGATGGCGTCGGTCGGCGTCCGCCAACTTTCCAGCTTCAACAGCAAGGTGCGTGAAGCCAAGGCCAAGGGCCAGTCGCTCGGCCGCCGCGTCCAGACCGGCTACGATCAGGAAACGGGCCAGCCCAAATACGAGATGGAAGAGCTTGAATTCGAAGTGCTGCCGCAGATCGTGGTGGTGGTGGACGAGCTCGCCGATCTGATGATGACGGCCGGCAAGGAGGTGGAATTCCTGATCCAGCGCCTCGCGCAGAAAGCGCGCGCGGCCGGCATCCACCTCATCATGGCGACGCAGCGTCCTTCGGTCGACGTCATCACCGGCGTCATCAAGGCGAACCTGCCGACCCGCATCTCCTTCTCCGTCACATCGAAGATCGACAGCCGCACGATCCTCGGAGAGCAGGGCGCCGAGCAGCTGCTCGGCAAGGGCGACATGCTCTACATGCCGGGCGGCAAGCAGATCGTACGCGTGCACGGCCCCTTCGTCACCGACGAGGAGGTGCGCGCGGTGGCGGATTTCTGGCGCGGTCAGGGGCACCCGGAATATATCCAGGCGGTCACCGAGGAACCCGAGGACGGCGGCTACATGTTCGAAGGGCAGCCGACCGGCGAGGACGATCCGGACAGCCAGCTCTACCGCAAGGCCGTGCAGACCGTTGCGGAAAGCCAAAAGGCCTCGACCAGCTATATCCAGCGCCAGCTCCGCATCGGCTACAACAACGCCGCGCGGCTGATCGAGCGCATGGAGAAGGAGGGGATCGTCTCCGTTCCCGACCATGTCGGCCGCCGCGAGGTGCTGATCGATGCCGAAGGCCACGCCATCTAGCTGAACCCCAGGGAACCGGCGGGTTCAGTAGGCATTCAAGGGGGGACCTCCATATCCCCCGCAAACTGAACTCTGACGGAGAATATTCCATGAAGCGTTTCGCAACGCTCGCCCTCATCGCTGCGCCGCTTTCGGCCGCCGCGTTCCTCTTGCCGAGCAGTGTCTCGGCCCAGGCCGCCTCGCCGCTCTCGCAGGTGACGGCTCACCTCAAGGCGGTGGACACGATGACCGCCAATTTCAGCCAGACCGGCCGCGGCGGGCAGACGCTGAACGGCGTCCTGACCATGAAGCGCCCGGGCAAGGTGCGCTTCCAATATGCCAAGGGCGTGCCGCTGCTGATCGTCGGGGACGGCAAGGCGCTGACGATGATCGACTATCAGGTCAAGCAGGTCTCGCGCTGGCCGATCGGCAATTCGCCGCTTTCGGTGCTGCTCAATCCGAACCAGGACCTGTCGCGCATTGCCAAGGTAACGCGCAACGACGCGCAGGTGCTGCTCGTCTCGGCGCGGGATCCGAAGCGGCCCGAGTTCGGCACGATCACCATTTCCTTCGCCAAGGTGCCGAGCGCGCCGGCCGGGCTGATGCTGCAGGGCTGGACCATGGTCGATGCGCAAAGCGCGCGGTCGACGGTGAAGCTCTCCAACCAGCGCTTCAACGTGGCGGTTGCCGATACCGCATTCCGCTATGTGGATCCACGCAGGGCCGGCCCGAGGGGTTAGAGCTTAGGGCTAAATCGTTAACGCCATTCATCGGTCCGACAGGAAGAACCGGCTAGAAGAAAGACTGCAATTGCGAGTCATCCGTTCGGGTTTTCCCCCTGTTGCCCGCTCGGTCCTCGCAATTGACCTCGCGTTATAAACGCTTGGTTGGCCCTCGCTCCACGCCCCCGGAGCGGGGGCCTTTATGTTTCCGCCTTCTTGTTGCCCCCGCCCCTCTTGTCGACAGCGGGACTCCGCGTCGCTAAATCCCGCTTATGCCTTCCATGCTGAAAATTGCTTCCTGGAACATCAATTCGGTCCGCGCTCGGATCGAGATCATCGAGCAGTTCCTGCGCGATGTGCAGCCGGACATCCTTTGCCTGCAGGAGACGAAGGTCATCGACGGGGATTTCCCAAAGGCGATGTTCGAGCGGCTCGGTTACTCTCATATCGTCCTGTGCGGCCAGCGCATGCACCATGGCGTGGCCATCATCGGCAAGCTGCCGATGCGGGAGGATGACAGGCTCGATTTCCAGGCGAACGGCGAGGCGCGGCATTGCGGCGTGCAGCTCGAATGCGGCATCCGGCTCGAGAATGTG
>JALYGI010000001.1 GCA_030777185.1 Pseudomonadota bacterium | reverse complement strand
GATCACCTCCGTGTCGGTGCTCGGCGAGACGATCAGCCGGCCGCCGACGTCGCGGATTCGCGCCACGTCCGCGGGATCGAGCACGGTTCCGGCGCCGATCAGGGCCCGATCTCCCAAGCTCTTCGCCAATCTGCCAATGCTGTCGAGCGGCTGCGGAGAATTCAATGGAACCTCGATGATGCGGATGCCGGCCTGGTAGATCGCCTCGCCGATCGCCTCCACTTCGTCCGGGGTCACGCCTCTGATGATCGCCACCAGCGGGCATTCCTGCAGCCTCTGCAGCAATTCCTCTTTCCGGGTCATTGAATCAGCTCCGCCAGATGCTTGACGCCGCCCAGGAACGCCTGCTCGCCATCCACCTCACGCGCCGTCCTGCCGGCGATGCGGAGCGCGGCCGCGAACAAGCTGGTGAGCTCGGGCCGTCCCATCACCACGATTTCTTGCCTTGGCGCGGCGCGGGCCCCCGTCCGGATGTCGGTGCCGATCAGTAGTCCGCTTGTGTAGGAAGCCGCGCTTGTCCGGGGCGCCTTGCCGAGCAGGACCCGTGCCCGCACGGAGAACAATTCGGCCGTTAGTTCGTCGCTTCCCAGCCCCTTGCGCACGCCGGCCTCGAAGGCATCGTCGATACCGACGGGCGCCGAGAGGAGATCGGCAAGGATGCTGTGCTCGCGCAGCAGGTTGAACAGCTCGCCGGTCATGACGGTGCGGAACGAGGTGATCCGCCCGTCCTCCAGCCGGATCCATTTGTTGTGCGTTCCGGGATGACAGATAAGCGCATCCGCCGCCACAATGCCTTCGGCAAAGGCGCCGAGGATCTGCATCTCCTCGCCGCGCATCACGTCGGCCGCATCGCCGTCGCTATAAGAGATGCCCGGAACGATCGCGATCCGGTCCTGAACCACCCATTTCAAATTGGCGGCGAGCTCGGGAAGTCCGGCGGGGCAGGTCACGTAAGGAGCCTCCACCCAGCCGCGGTTCGATCCGATCATGCCCGCCATCAGCAGCGGCCGGTCGCCGAGGCGGCCCTTGAGCTCCGCGACCGCACGATCGAAGCCGTCGCGGCCGACTGCGAGGATACCGCGGTCATCCTCCATCTCGTCGGTCATCCGGCCGCCGTCCGCGATCAAATAGCCGCGGCGGTTGGTGGTGCCCCAATCGACTGCAATGAAGCCTTCCGCCCAGCGCATGCTCATCCTCTTCGTCTCGTGCGGCTTAGAGCCTGTTTGGGGATGCTGGCGCCGAGCCCGAGAAATGCGCTCTTGAGCGCATTTCCAAAAAGACTTCAACGCTCGGGCCGCTAATCGGTCCCAATTTCCTTGCCCGCGCCAGCCGGAAGGCTATTCGGGTAGGAATGGCGGAAAGCAACACCCCAATCTGTGTCGCCGAGGTGAGGGCGGTGCTTGGAGAAGGCCCGGTCTGGTCGGCACGCGAGAACGCGCTCTACTGGGTCGATATCAAGGGCCGCCGCATCTTTCGACGCGCCTTCGACAGCGGCGAGATCACCGCCTGGCATCCGCCATTCCGGGTCTGTGCGATGGCGCCCCGCGAAAGCGGCGGGTTCGTGGCAGGAAGCGAGAACGGCTTTGCGTTCGTCGACCCGGCGGCGGATCGCTACGATCTTCACGCCAATCCGGAGCCCGAGCGGCCCACCAATCGCTTCAACGACGGCAAGCTCGACCGCGAGGGCCGCTTCTGGGCCGGAACGATGGACGATGAGGAGGTTCTCGCAACGGGCGCCCTCTACCGCCTCGATCGGGATCTCCGCTGGCGCCGTATCGACGATGAGTATCGTGTCACCAACGGGCCCGCCTTCAGCCCCGGCGGCCGGCTCATGTACCACAATGATTCAGGCCGGCAGGTCACCTACGTCTTCGATCTGGACGAGGAGGGGAATGCGTCGAACCGGCGGGTCTTCGCCGACTATGACGAGGATGACGGCTATCCGGACGGGATGGCCGTCGATGCCGAGGGCTGCCTCTGGATCGCCTTTTGGGACGGCTGGTGCGTCAGGCGCTACTCGCCCGGCGGCGAGCTCCTGGAAACGCTCGCAGTGCCGGTGCAGCGCCCGACCAGCTGCGCCTTCGGGGGACCCGGCCTCCACCATCTCTTCATCACGTCCGCAAGCATCGGCCTGGATGAGGAGGCGCTGGCGAAGCAGCCGCAGGCCGGCGGGTTGTTCATGGTCAAGCCCGGGGTTTCAGGTCTGCCGGACGCGCTCTTCTCCGGCTAGCGAAAGGGCCTTTTATATTGAGGCGGAGGCGGCGAGCGGCTGCTTCGCCCAGCTTCGTTCCTTCAACGCGTTCTTCGCCTGCCGCGCGACGACGGTGTCGAAGCCGATCTGCACCGCGAGCAGCATCCAGATGACGGGTTGATAGGCGATGCCGACGAACAGCGAACCGACGAGATAGATGATCTGCGCACTTTGCAGCGCGGTGGCGAGCGGTGAGATCCAGGCCCTGTCACCCTCCTCACGGAAATAGCGCCGCCGCAGCACCTCCATGCGCAAAAGGCCGATGCCGTGGATGAGGAGGAACAGGATAAGGCCCGGAAAGCCCTGCTCTCCGAGCATCTCGAAATAACTCGAATGGTAAGCGCGGCCCTGGTCTTCGAGCAATTGCGCGTCGACGATTTGAACCGGGCCGTCCCCACTTTCAGAGACGGTTTGAACCCTCAGCTTGTTTTGGCGATAGGCTTCGAAGCCGCCGCCGAGCGGGTGCTCCTTCGCATAGTTCCAAGTCCAGGCCCAGACGGCGAGGCGCGTGCTGGCGGATTCGTCCGCCTGGTATTTGCCGATAGTTTCCATGCGGCTGGTGAAGCTGCTCGGCAGCATCGGGATCGCTGCAATGCTGACGGTGGCGATCAGCGCGATGTAGACGAGCCGTCGTTTAACGTCGCGCAGCATAAGGATCGCAAGCACTGCGATGCAGACGAGGCCCGTGCGCGCCTCGGTGCCGACCGGAATGAGGAGGCAGGCGAAGATTAGGCCGCAGGCGAAGAGCTGCACGCGCCAGTCGCGCGGGAACACCGTCCCGAACCGTGCCAGCCAAAGGATTATCGGCACCAGCGCGATCGCCACCGTCGCGATCTGGCTGCTTTCGTAAAGGCCAGAATTGTTGTCGACCATCAGGTTCAGCGCACCGTAGCCGCCGCCCGACAGCAGGGTCTTGATGCCGCCGACAATGATGATCGCTGCTGCGGAAAGGACGATCACCAGCAGATGCGCTTCAATTCTGAGCTTGGTGCGGAGCGTCAGCGGGAGGAACGCGGCCCAGAACACCGCCTTCCAGACCCAATCCCATTTCTCGAGCGCTTCAACAGGGAAATCGGCGTGGACGGTTGTGAAATAGCAATAGCCGAGCAGCACCGCCATCAGTCCCTGCCGAGGGGCGAGGCTGAAATTCTTCTTGTTATCGAGGATAAGCCAGCCGCCGATCGCCGCACTTGCGACGATCATAGAAATCGGGATGCCGTTCAGCAGATGATAAGCGAGGCGGTGCGGCGCGACGATGTCGACATAAGCATAGGCCAGGACGAGCAGGAACGGCCGCCGCAGCCCCAGGCTGAATAGCGCAAGCAGAAAGAAGACGAAGGCAAGATCACGCACCCCCACGACCCTTTAGAAAGGAGGGAAAGCGGGGCTCGGGCTTCGTCGGCGGAGTCGGGCTGGACGCGTGGTCATCGTCGAGGTCGGGCCGGCCGACGAGGCGCCAGACGGCAAGCAGGATCAGCCCGTGGCTGATCGCCAGCGCGAAATTGTCGATCATGCCGGCCGCTCCATGCGGCGGTTCATAATCCTAGCCGGTTGAAGGGCGGTAAACTTCGCCGTGAGTTATCGACGCTTCGGCAGTCGCCGAGCTAATCCATCGTCAAGAGTTTGCTGTTAATTGGCGCGCATGGCTGGGCTGTTCCTCGTGCGGGCGCGCGACCCCGACTTTGCGCAAGCGGCGCTCGGCGGCGCACGCGAGCAATTTTCCCTCCACGGTTTTTCAGATCTTACCGAATGGCAGCTGCCCGGTTGGCACCTGCTTCACGCGCCGCACATCATCGGCGGTCCCGAAAGCCTGCTGATCGAGGGCGATGACCTGGTTGCGGTGGCGGGGACCTTCACCTGCGACGGGATGATGGGGCGCCAAGCGTTGCAGGCATTGCTGGACATGCGCTCGTTGGATGAGCCGGACTGGTCGAGACTGGGAGGGCAGTTCGTCGCGCTCGTCCACAAACACGGACGAAGCTACCTGTTCACTGACTATTTCGCCGCCTTCCAGCTTTTCCACGATCAGGATCTGCGCTTATTTTCGACCTCTTTTCTGAGCGCGGCCAAGGCACTGCCGCGGCTGAGCCTCCAAACCCAAAGCGTCTACGAGTTCGCCTTCAACGTCGTTCCGATCGGCAACGACACCGTCTTTTCCGAGCTCAAGATGCTGGGACCGGATTGGATGGTCGAGCTTGGCGACGGCGGCGCGGTGCTTCGCGACCTCCGCAAGCCGCTTCCGGAGGAACCGGTGGCGATGCCGCTGGAAGAGCGGATCGAGTTGCACCGTGAGCGGCTCAGCGCGGTGGTGCGGCACCATGCCGGCGACTATCGCGACCATATCCATTGCCCATTGTCCGGGGGGCTCGACTCCCGCTTGGTTCTCGCGGCCTTGCGCGCGGAGGGCTGCCGTCCGCAGGTTTATGTGTACGGCCCGCCAACCAGCAGCGACGTCCAGGTCGCCAGGGCGATCGGTGCCGCGCAGGGCTTCGAGGTCGCTTGGCTCGACAAGGAAGACTATCGCACCGTCGAGCCGGACGATTTCGCCGAGCAGGTCGAGCGCAACTTCCACGATTATGACGCATTGCCCAACTTTGGCGAATTGTTCGAAAACGGCGGCAATGCCGCGGCCCGCAACGCGCGGCATGCGGGCGGAGCGATGTCGGCCTCTGGCGGGTGCGGTGAAGTCTATCGCAACTTCTTCTTTCTGCCGGATCGGCCAACGCGCGCGGAAACGGTCGCCCGCAGCTTCTTTGCGCGTTACGCATCGTCGGACGTCACCGCCCTGTTCAACGAGCGTGCCTTTCTGCGTGCCATTGAGGATAAGATCCTGGACAGCCTAGGCAGGCCGGGGGACCGGTCGAAGCTGCCGCGAACAATTATTGAGCAGATCTATCCTCGCATCCGTTGCCGCTCGCTATTCGGCAAGGAGATCAGCCTGGAGGGGCGGTACGGCGCTTATCTGATGCCGTTCCTCGATCATCATGTAGCCGCGGCGGGCATGGCTCTCCCGATGAGCCTCAAGAATGCCGGCCGCTTCGAGGCGATGCTGCTCAATGCCATCGATCCGGAACTCGCGCGTCAGCCATCCGCTTACGGCCACGACTTCGCCGCGCCGCCGAGCCTCAAGCATCGCTTCGATGAATGGTCGACACGGGTACGCCCCGCCTGGCTGCGCCAGAGAACCTACGCCCTCCATCGCAGGCTTCGGCCGGTGGCAGACGAACATGGCGGCCTGCTGACACCGGACTATGTCGGCCGCGTGGTCGACCTTGATTACCCCGCGATGCGGCGCTTCTTCCGACCGGAGGCGATCAACGACAGCGGCCTGATGCGGCGGATCTCCTGCCTTGAATATCTGGCCGCGCACTTGGGCTCGCGGCTGGTTCAATAAGGCATGAAGCGGCCCTAGCCTAGTATCGGGTTTTGAAGGTGCCGATCCCGTCGCCGAGCTGGTTGTTGCGGACGGTAATCGGCTCGTCAGTCCAGCTTCGGACGAAGGTGGTGGCGAACGGAAACCCGCTAACGAGCCAGGCGCGATTATCCTCGATCAGGAGCCCTGCCGATCTATGTTTGCGCTCTTCGGCGGTGACTGCGATCATCGTGCCGTAATTGTCCTTGTCGCGCCCGTTGACGAAGACGTTGCCCGCGATGCGGCCGACCGCTCCATTAGGCAGGTCGATCATATAATTGGTGTTGCGGCCGTGGCTGTCGTCGAAGCTGTTGCCGAGGACTTCGATACGCGGTGCCCGGCTCTTGAGATAATGGCCGCCGGTTCCACGCTCGAAACGGCTGTTCGTGACGCGGAGGCCACCATAGAAGTTGACGTAAAGCGAATGGGCGCCGTTTCCGTCGGGGTGCTTACCGAGGCCAGCGAACGTCGAATGGTCGATCGTGATGGTGCTTGCCGGATCGTTGGCCGAAAGGATGCCGCTTTGCGCGTCGACGAATTTGGCCGACACGACGGTGAGATTGCCTTTTTCCATGCGGATGCCGGCGCCGTTTCCGTCCTCCACGAAGGTGCGGGTGAAGGTGACCCCTTCCACATGCGAGGCACGGCCGCGCAGGACCAGCGTCGCCTTGTCTTCGCAGATGCCGCCGTCGAACACGACCGTGCCCGGCGTCCTGGCGACGAACGCGACCCGTCCTTCCTCCTGAACGGCGCAATCCCTGTACCTGCCGGGTCTGATCTCGATGGTGCCGTCGCCGCCGCCCAGTGAATCCACCGCGTCCTGCAGGCTCTCGAAGCTTTGGCCTGATTGCAGCACGGTGAAGGCCGCGCGTGATTGGGCGGAGGCTGGGCCGGCGATGAGTGCCGCGATGACGAGCAACGGACGCATGGGTGACGATCCAATCGGAGGCTGCATCGGTTCACAATAAGCGGTGGGCGATAAGCACCGGTAAATTCAGCTGTATGAGCACCTGTCGAGGCAGGCAGCAGGAAACTTTATCCCGCTCGAGCCTTTTTTCCCGGCACGGGACAGCATCAGGCATGGCGCCGAGGCTCTCGGGCCGCTAGTTCAGGCGCGCACCGCGTATCAGGGGAGGACCCCATCGCTAATTTCATGTTCGCCACCGGGATCGAGAACAGCGTCCCGACGATCAACAATGGCCGCACGCGCGTCGATCAAATGGACGTGTGCGGCCACTATGAACGCTGGCGCGAGGACTTCGGCCTTGTCGACGACATGGGCATCCAGTTCCTCCGCTACGGCCCACCCATCTACACTACCCTTCTGGGGCCAGGGAAATATGATTGGGAATTTGCCGACCTCACGTTCGCAGAGCTGAAGCGGCGCGATATCACGCCCATTGTCGACCTTTGTCACTTCGGCGTGCCCGATTGGCTCGGCAACTTCCAGAACCCCGATTTCGCGCCGCAGTTCGCCAATTATGCCGCCGCCTTTGCCGACCGGTTCCCTTGGGTGCAGCTCTATACGCCGGTGAACGAGATGTTCATCTGCGCAGCCTTCTCGGCCAAATATGGCTGGTGGAACGAGCAGATGAAGACCGATCGCGGCTTCGTCACGGCCCTCAAGAATATCGTCAAGGCGAACGTCCTTGCCATGATGGAAATCTTGAAGCGGCGCCCCGACGCCATCTTCATCCAGTCGGAATCCTCCGAATATTTTCATGCCGACAGTCCGGCGGCGATCGGCCCGGCCGAGATCATGAACGCCCGCCGCTTCCTCTCGCTTGATCTCAATTACGGGCGGCGCGTGGACAGCGAGATGTATGAGTACCTGATGGATAACGGGATGACGAAGGAGGAATATCATTTCTTCCTTCACAACCGGCTGAAGCAGCACTGCATCCTCGGCAACGATTACTACATGACGAACGAGCACCGGGTCCATGCGGACGGGCTCACCGAAGCCTCCGGTGAGGTGTTCGGCTACACCGAAATCACCCGACAATATTATGACCGCTACCGGCTGCCGGTCATGCATACCGAGACCAACATGAAGGAGGGGGCGCTCGGCACCGAAGCCGTTCAATGGCTCTGGAAAGAATGGGCGAGCGTGCTCCGGCTCAGGAACGACGGTATCCCGACGGTCGGCTTCACTTGGTATTCGCTGACCGATCAGGTCGACTGGGACACCGCCCTTCGCGAGCAGAACGGCAACGTGAACCCGCTCGGCCTCTACGACCTCGATCGTAACATTCGCGCGGTGGGCAAGGCGTACAAGAAGCTCATCCAGGATTGGAGGGAGGTACTCCCCGCGTCCAGCGTCTGCCTGTCGGTGCCGATCGTGAAGCCCTCGCAAGCCGATCGGATGCACTCGCTGAGGCAACAGGCGCTGGCCGCTGCGGCCAACGACCA